>JBFISV010000021.1:0-17315 GCA_041608415.1 Woeseiaceae bacterium | reverse complement strand
GGTTTCGGGCAGCAGCTTGTCCTCAATGACGCTGTCGCACGACCAGCTCACGCTGCCCGAATTCGCCTTCGCGATGAGCGCAACGAGTTCGCCGGAGATGGCCGCATGTGCACCCAGTCCGTACTGTATCTCGATCCTGTTGTTTTTGACCTCGACGCGCGACGTGTACCGGCCGGAGATATTGCCCATGTCGGCGATTCCGGCCTCGACGTTGTCGGCGGGCCATGAGCCGTTCTCGGCGAAGAACTCGTTGACCGCACTTTTCGCACCGCCCGAGAGCGTCAGACCTTCGGAGATCTGGCTGCGTATGACGTATCGCTGGTAGATGGGAATTGCGACTGCGGCAAGTATGCCGATGATTGACACGACGATCATGAGTTCGATCAGCGTAAATCCGTTTCGCTTTTTCATTTTCCGCCTTCCTTAGCGCTTCAGCACTCTTTATCGTTGGTATTCGCGTGTGTCTGCCGGTCGTTCCGGCGCCGCTCGTGACGGTTGGTCCGCGGCTTGTTCTTTTCATGATTGACGGCGACATTGTCCGACGATCGCCTGCGCCTGTCGCTGCGATGCATCACCGGCAAAAGTGTGAACTCCGTCGGGGATTATGTCAGGACGCAGCGGCATAGCCGCAGCCGGGCCAGTGATCCCGGCGCCGACGATGCACGCGCTTCGACGGCCGCCGGGCCGGGGTTCCGACCCGTTAGTCGGGAGGAGTGCTCCGAAGCGCTCGTTCGGCTGCAAGGCAGCGCAAGGCGGGCAGCAGAGTGCGTCTGGCCGCGGGGCTCGAGCCCGGGAACCGGCGGCCAGGACCTGGGTCACGCCCTGACTCCCGCGTACCAGAACCGGCAGGGCCGTAACAGGCAGGCAGCGGCAGACCACGCTTCGCGCGCGTCGTAGCCACGCAACCCCGGCTCGAGATTGCCGTATTAGCGTTTTTCAAATGGCAGCCGGACGCTGTCAGGCCGTGAACTGCGAGCAGTCCTTGCAGTGCGAGGCTTACGGCTGGTTGCGCGGATCGTAGCGCGCGAGCCACTGCATGAATTTGTCGTGCGAGAGAGGCCGCTCGTAGAGGTAGCCCTGCGCATAGTCGCAGCCCATTGTCCTCAGCATGTCGAGCATGGCGATGTCTTCGACGCCCTCCGCCACGACCTTTATTTCGAAGTCATGCGCGAGGTCGACGATGGACCTGACGATTTTTTCATCGGCCCTGTCCTTGAGCATGCCCGCGACGAACGACTTGTCGATCTTCAGTTCGTCGGCCGGGATGTTCTTGAAGTACGACAGCGCGGAATAGCCGGTGCCGAAGTCGTCGATCGAGACGCGTACGCCTTTCTTGCGCAGATCGGAAAGTTTACCGAAGCACGAATCGGGATCCGTGACGATCGCGCTCTCGGTAATTTCCAGTGTCAGCCGCTCGAAATTGCCGCCCCACATGCCGACCGCCTCACTGACGAAATCGACGAATTCGACGTCGCGAATATCGATAGCGGAGACATTCACGGCAACCGACATGCCGAACCACTTCTTGGGCCATGAAGCGCTTTGCCGCAGCGCCGTGTTGAGCGCGAACCAGGTGATCGAGCGGATGATGCCCGTCTTTTCCGCGATGGGTATGAATACATCCGGCGACACCTGTCCCCGGGCCGCGCTTTTCCACCGCATCAACGCTTCCGCGCCCATGGGGCGTTTGTCGCGCAGGTCGATCTTCGGCTGGTACAGCAATTCGAATTCGTCGTTCTCGAGCGCGCCATTGAGCTCCGTTTCCATGCCCCACAGGCTCGCGATTTCCTGCGTGACGCCGGGGCAATACACGTGATAGTTGACGTCGCCTTCGAGCGCCGATGCCAGCGCGAGCTCGGCGCGCTGCAGCAGGGCTTCCGCCGTGTCCGCCTGCTCCGGAAACAGTGCGACGCCGATGACGGGGCTCAGCATGACCTGTCCGTCGAGTGTGCGAATGGGCTGCTTGGCGAGGCGCTCGATTTTCTTCGCCGCGAGCACCGCGTGTCCCTCGTTTCGTAGCCCGTCGAGCAATAGCGCGAACTTGTGCTCGCCGATACGAAACAGGTTGCCCTCACGCTTGCCGATCGAAGCGAGCGTCGTGCCGAATTGCATCAGTACTTCGTCGCTCGCGCCGTAGCCGAGACGGGTTGCAATGCGATTGAAGTTCTCGAGGTCGACGATGGCCAGACCGGTCAGCGAACCGCTGCGCATGGCTCGCTTGAGCACGGCATCGAGCTGCACGAGGAAGCTCGACTGGTCGACGCGTTTCACAGCAGATGGATTTATTGCCTCGAGCACAGATGATTCCTATAGATAAAAGTCGGCCGGGTCGATTCCGTAAGCGCCGGGCTCCAGACCCCAGCGTATCCAGATCGAGGCCTCCTGGTTCTCGTCTTCGCTTTCCTCGCGCAGGTCCACTTTCTTGAATTCGTCCAGGAGTTTCTTCTTCGCGTTCAGAATGACCATCACGACCGGCCGCAGACGCCGCAGCTTGTTCTGCGAGATGACCACGCCCACTTCGCCCGTACTGAGTTCGACCAGCGTGCCGGTCGGAAACATGCCGACACACTGGATGAACTGTTCAACGAGTTCCGCCTTGTATTCGGCACCGGCCTGGGCGAGCAGCTGGCGCATGGCTTCATAGGCGGACAGCGCGTGCGCGTACGGCCGCTCCGTCGTCATGGCATCGAACGAATCGCAGAGCCCGGCGATCTGCCCGAACATCGGGATGTGATCGCCCTTGATGTTGAGCGGATACCCTTTGCCGTTATAGCGCTCATGATGGGTCTTCACCATCTCCAGAACGCTGGGATGCAGGTTGGGCACGTCCTCGAGAAGTTCAACGCTGTACTGAACATGCTTACGGACTTCGGCCACTTCTGCATCGCTCAAGGGTTCGCGCTTCGTCAGCAACGCGTCGGGCAGCTTGGTCTTACCGACATCGAGCAGCAGCCCACCCAGGCCGAGCAGGTGCAATTCGTCGCGGCTGTATCCCAGGTGCCGGCCGAGTATGATCGTGTAAACCGAGGTTGCGAGCGAATGATTGTAGGTGTAGTCGTCCTTCGATCGGATGCGCGACAACCAGGCGAGTGCATCCACGTTGCGCAGCACGCTGTCGACCATCGGCGCAACCACGGACTGCACGACATCGATCTCGAGTCGGCCGCCGGTTCTGAGGCCGGTCATGACCTCGCGGATTATCGTGCGTGCCTTGCTGTGCGTAGACCTCGCACTCTTGAGTTCCTGGGAGATGCCGACCTTGTCTTTCGAGGGCCCTCGTGACGTAATCGCTGCGGCGCTGCCGGCGGCGCTGCCTCCCGAGTAGCGCGAGGTAACTCGTCTTCCGAATGAGAGGACGCGGTTGAGTAAGCCTGTGCGCCGGCTTTTACTCTGGCCATTCTGTATGCGCTGCCGCGGCGGCTCGTCGGCGCCGTGCGAGAGCGTCTTGTCGACGTAGACGTAGTCGCAGTGCTCTTTGAGTTTTTCGATTTCCTCGCAGGTCGTGATGGCGAAGCCCTGGAACAGAAACGGCGTTTGCAACCAGGGGCGATCGAGTTTCGAGACGTACATGCCGAACTTGAGTTCGGACGTCTGAACCCTGATAGTCGCCTGTTTTGCCACTGTCCCTCGCAGCTCCGGAGTCTCGAGAAAATCGCACGGAAATAATCGGCCCCGTCGTGACGGAGCCCTTCGAACGCACAAGTTTCCGCGACGGGCCCGCCGCTTGCAGTGCTGGACGTCACAAATTTCCGCTGCAGCCGGGTGGGAAGGCCGTATTCTGTGAAATTCCGGCCCGGCGCCCGCGGGACGTGCCGGTCGCGTCGGCCCATGCGAGGACGGTGCGCGCAGCCGCGCCGGGCTAGACCTTCGCCCGGTTCAGCCGCAGGGCATTCGCGATGACGGATACCGAGCTCAGGCTCATCGCCGCTGCCGCAAGCATCGGGCTCAGCAGGAGGCCGAACGCCGGATACAGCGCGCCAGCGGCAATCGGCACGCCCAGGGAGTTGTACAGGAAGGCGAAAAACAGGTTCTGGCGAATGTTTCGCATCGTCATTCGTGACAGGCGCCTTGCCCGGACGATGCCCTGCAGGTCGCCCTTGACGAGCGTGACGCCGGCGCTCTCCATGGCGACGTCGGTTCCCGTCCCCATCGCAATGCCGACATCGGCCTGCGCGAGGGCCGGAGCGTCATTGATGCCGTCGCCGGCCATGGCCACGACGCTTCCCGCGCGCTTGAACTGCCGCACGCACTCGGCCTTCTGCTCCGGCAGCACGCCGGCGACGACCTCGTCGAGTCCGAGGCGGCGAGCGACCGCGCGCGCGGTCGTTTCGCTGTCGCCCGTCACCATGACGAGACGAATCCCCTCGTCCTGGAGCTCGCGGATTGCGACCGGCGTGGTCGCTTTGATCGGATCGGCAACGCCGATGAGGCCCGCGAGTTGGCCGTCGATGGCCAGGAACATGACGGTCTGGCCTTTCGCGCGCAGCGTCTCGGCGCGCTCGCGCAGGGCGTCGGCGTCGATGTCGAGTGATTCGAGCAGGCCCCGGTTGCCGAGCGCCACCTGCCGTCCGTCCACCCGTCCGGTGACGCCCTTGCCCGATATTGCGCGGAAGTCATGTGCCGTGCCGGGGACGATATTGCGCTCGCTTGCGGCCGCGACGATCGCTTCGGCGAGCGGATGCTCGCTGACTTTTTCGAGCGTCGCCGCGAATTTGAGCAGGGTGCCGTCGTCGATTCGGCCGGTCGTCTCCGCGTGCGCGAGTGCCGGTCGGCCTTCGGTCAGCGTGCCGGTCTTGTCGACCACGAGCGTATCGACGTTTTGCAGCACTTCGATCGCTTCGGCGTCGCGAAATAAAACGCCAACGGTTGCCGCCTTGCCCGTCGCCGTCATGATCGACATGGGCGTGGCGAGTCCGAGCGCACACGGGCAGGCGATAATCAGCACGGCGACGGCGTTGATCAGTGCCCAGGCCATCGCCGGCGGCGGCCCGAGCAGCGACCAGGCGACGAACGTCACGAGTGCCGCGAGCAGGACCGCCGGCACGAAATACGAAGCCACGACGTCCGCTATCCTCTGGATCGGTGCGCGGCTGCGCTGGGCGGCGGCGACCATTGCCACGATCCGGGCCAGCATCGTCGCACTGCCGACGCGCTCGGCCTCGATGACGAGCGCACCCGTCGTGTTGATCGTCGCGCCGACGACTGCGTCCCCGGCGCTCTTGGCAACGGGCATCGCTTCGCCCGACATCATCGATTCGTCGACCGAGCTGGCACCATCGACGATCGTTCCGTCGACCGGAATTTTCTCGCCCGGGCGCACCCGCAGGCGGTCGCCGATGCGCACCTCGCCGAGGTCGACGTCGACCTCGCTGCCGTCGGGCTCGATGCGCCGCGCGGTCTTCGGGGCGAGTCCCAACAGGGCACGGATAGCGGCACCGGTGCGATGGCGGGCGCGCAGTTCCAGGACCTGGCCGAGCAGCACGAGCGTAACGATGACCGCGGCCGCCTCGAAGTACACGGCGACCTCGCCATGCGCGTCACGAAACGACGACGGGAAAGCCGCCGGTGCGGCTGTGGCAGCCACGCTGTAAGCGAATGCCACGCCCGTGCCCAGTGCGATCAGCGTGAACATATTGAGGCTGCGATTGCGCAGCGACTGTCAGCCACGCACGAAAAAAGGCCAACCGCCCCACAGCACGACCGGTGTCGCCAAAGCGAATTCCATGGCGGTCAGAACGCGCGGCGGAGCGAGCCACCCGAAGGACAGCCCGGCCATCTCGCCCATCGCGAGCAGCAGGACGGGGAGCGTCAGGAAGACGCTCACGCCCAGGCGGCGCGTCATGTCGACGAGTTCCGGGTTGGCCTCATCGTCGGGCGTCATGGCGACGGGCTCGAGCGCCATGCCGCACAGCGGGCAGTCTCCGGGAGCGTCGGTCAGGATCTCCGGATGCATCGGGCAGGTGTAAGCACCGCTTGCCGGGCCCGGCGATTCCGAGCGATCGACTTTTTCGCGATCGAGGTACTGTCCAGGGTTCGCCGAGAACTTGCGGCGGCAGCCGTCCGAGCAGAAGTAGTACCGCTGCTTCTCGTGGTCGTGCCGGTGCGCGGAATCGCGAGACACCTGCATGCCGCACACGGGGTCGCGAAGCGCCTCGCCGCCGTGGCCCGGCGCAGCATGCCGTGGAGCTTCAGACGGCATAGTTCGTCGCTGTCATCGGGGTTATTGAGGTTTTAGAACTCATCGGCGGAATAGACGCTCGTGGATCGGGCAGCGGCTCGCGTGCGCCCGGGTGCAGATCCGAAACGAGCGGCTCTTCCGTTACCACGACCCCTGTAAAGGACCGGGTTATGCGAGAGCAGGCCGGCCAAAGCCGCGAGGGGGAGGCGACGCTGCAACGGGTATAGCGCTGGTCGAGTTCGCCGGACAATGCTTGCTCCTGTGCCGATCCGAATCCTCCGAATTCCGTCTGCCAAGCCGGCTCCACGTGCCGGGTCATCACGCGCGCATCCGCTCGATCGACCGGCCGATTGCCGGCCATTGTTGCTTATTCTTCGGTCGGGGTCTTCAGAATATCGTCCCAGCGGCGCATCAGCAGATTTTTCTTGAAGTCGGGAATACGATACTGCCACGGGACCAGTCGATCGTTGATGTCCTCTGCAACACGCATGGCATCGCCTTCGGCGCTCGCTTCGCCGGCGGCGTCCTCGTCCGGCGCGGCGTCTGCGATGGGTTGCGCCCGAAAACCGACCCAGTGGTCGTCGCCATCGGCCACCAGTTCCGCGGTGATCATCAGGCCGTCGCGGGTCTCGAACACGGCCGTGGTCGTTGCGGTGCCTTGGGCCCGCACACGCACGTCCCGAAGTTCGAGGCCGTCGAGCGCGGCGCCGATACCGTTGGCGACGCTGGCATAGCTGAGTTCGCGCCCGTCGGGCACGTCGATCACCGCAAAATCGGTCGATTCCTGTGCGCTCTTTTCGATGACCAGCGATTCGCCGTCGGCGTGCGAAATGCTGACCCGCGCGACCCGTTCGGGGCCGATGTCCAGGATCGCCGGCGCCAGCCAGTCTCCGGCGGCGGTGGGCAGCGACGGGTTCTGATCGATGAGGACGCTCGCGGGCTCGTTCACGACCCGTGCGTAGCGGTAGTCGCCCTGCGCCGGATTGCCCAAAATGATCGAATATGAGAAATCCGGACCAGATAATAAAATTTTCGATCCGCTACCGCCGTCCTCGGGATCGTCGACCCCGAGCTTGGAATAGTGAGCGGGATTCGAGGTCTTGTCTTCGACGACCCGGGCGTCCGCCAGTGCGATGACCAGCGCGCGCAACTTGCCGATGTCGGCCGGGTAACCGCCGCGGGTCGTCACGACGAAGCGGCCGGCCTCGCGGCTCAGGGTTACCGGTTCCTGTTCGCTGGCCGCGGCAATGCGAATGGACGTCACGTCGTTGGCGTGCGCGTCGAAGCCCGGCAGCAGCGCGCGCCCCGCATCGTCCCGGTCGACGTTGTTGTCGAGCACGACCAGCAGCAGCAGCAGGCCGATGACGATCGCGACGAGCGCCTTCAGGTTCCTGCCCGTCACGGCCGATCCTCCCGCCTGCGGCGCCAGACGGCGAACAGCGTGACCAGCGTCAGGATGAGCGGGACGAGGCCGATATTGATCGCTTTGAGCACCGTGCCCAGCCGTTCGATGTCCGCGTCGAGACCGCGCTGGACCGCCCGCAATTCCTTGCGAATCGACGCGCGCTGGTCTACGAAGCGATCGATTTCGGCCTGCTGCTCGGCGGTCAGCAACAGGCTGCCCGTGTCTTCTCGCGACGACTGCAATTCGCCGAGGCGCCGCTCGGTGTCCGCGAGTTCGCGCCTGAGATTCTGCTCCGTCGTGCGCAGGCGCGATTCGGCGTCGGCGCGCAGCGCGTCGACCCGGGTAAACGGCCGTGAATAGCTGCCGCGGCTGCGCACGCTGATGAGGTCGGAGCTGCCGCCCAGGCTTTCCAGGGCATTGATGACGAAGGCGCCATTGCTCGCAAAGGCGTTCGCGAGCTGCTGGCCGAAAAAGTTCTGCACCTGCACCCACATCGGGTCGCTGAGCAGATCGACGTCGGCGACGACGATCAGGTTCGCGGGTTCGCGAGACTCACCGAGATGGGCGCCAGGGGCATCGCCGGCATTGCTGCCATCGTCTCGGCGATCGCCTGCGGAATTCTCTTCGCCCGCGTCGAGCGACGGCTTGCCCTGTGGAAACGCGCTCGCAAGTGTGCCACTCACGCGCGCCGCAACGACGAACGCTTCGCCGCCCGCCTCGAAACCGGCCTGCAGGCTGGATGGATCCGGCAGGAACGCGAACCGCGACGCGGGCATCAGCATGGCTGCAGGGCTCGACCTCAGCAGCGGGTCCAGGGTGGCCGCGCCGCCCTCGACCGCCTCGAGCCGGCCCGCCATCGCCACGTTGATCGTGCCGAGTTCGGCCGTCGTGACGTCGCTCGCGTTCATGCGTTCCGGGGGAATGCCGAGGTAGCCGTAGTGCCGCGTCGGCCGGCCGCCGAGACCGGTGTTGATCGCCAGGGCGAGTTCGGCGTCGGCGACGACGTCGTTCGTCGTAAACCCGATGCCCCATGCGTCGAAAAGCCGCGCCAGGTTCGACGACTGTCCCATCGGCGGCATACCCTGCGGCATGCCCTCGGCAGGCGCCGCATCGACGGCGGCGACCGGATCCACGAAGATCAGGGTCTTTCCGCCGCGCATGACGAACTGGTCGATTGCATACTGCGCGTCGTCCGGGAGATTTTTCGGCTGCACGATCCAGAGTACGCCGATGTCATCCGCCACCGTGTCGAACGACGTGCCGAGGTCGCGCAACTCGAACAGCTGCTGTGCCTGCCGGTAAATCATCCACGGCGGCAGCATCCTCTGGCTGGCGGGATCGAATTCGCCGGACATCGGCAAGCCGGATACGAGTCCGATGACGACAGGCTCGGGGTCCGCAAGCGTACTGACGAGTTTCGCCAGCTCGTATTCGAGAAACGCCTCCCTGTCGGGCTGAAAAAACGGGATGATTTCTTCGTCTCCGACGCTGTTCGTGCCCGCGAGGCCGAGGTACACGGGATCCGGCGCCGCGGCGAGCGGCACGCCCTGCAGCCCGAACGTCGCGGCGCGATCCTCCTCCTCCGAAAACGGCAGTGGATCGATGACCTTGAGGCGCAGTTTGCCGCCGCTCGCAGCGACGAATTCCTCGAGCATTTCCTGCACGCGAGCCGCGTAGTCCCGGAGCGAGGGCAGGCCGGCGGTCGCGCGGTCGGAGAAATAGAAATACAGCGTGATGGGCTCGTCGATCTTCTCCAGGATGCGCTTCGTACCGTCGGACAGCGTGTACAGACGGTTCTCGGTCAGATCGATGCGCACGCCCTTGAACAACTGGTTCGACACGATCACGGCGGCGACGAAACCGATCGCGATTAGCACGAGGCTGAATGCGCCGTAACGTTTCTGGGACCGGGTGCTCATGTCAGTCCGCCTGTTTCCAGCCGAGGACAATGGTATTGGCATACAGGAATGTGCCAATGACGAGCGCAAAATAAACGAGGTCGCGCAAGTCGATGACGCCCTTGGAGATGTCGTTGAAATGCGTCAGGAAGCTCAGGCTGGCGACGCCGTCGAGCAGCGCCTGCGGCGCCCAGGCCGAGAACAGGTCGAGGACCAGCGAAAATCCCGCGAGCAGGAAACCGAAGCAGACGACGACCGTGATGACGAAGGCAATGACCTGGTTCTTGGTGAACGCAGAGATACACGAACCGATCGCGAGGAAGCCGCCGGCCATGAGCAGGCTGCCGACGTACGCGGCCAGTATCGCGCCGTTATCGGGATCGCCGAGGTAATTGACCGTCAGCCAGATAGGAAAGGTCAGCAGCAGCGCGATCGCGGCGAACGCCCAGGCCGCCAGGTACTTGCCGAGCACGGCCTGCCACGGCGAGATCGGCAACGTCATGAGCAATTCGATGGTGCCGGACTTGCGTTCTTCGGCCCAGAGCCGCATCGCGATTGCCGGCACGAGGAACAGGTACAGCCACGGGTGAAAATTGAAGAAAGCGCGCAGGTCGGCCTGGCCACGCTCGTAGAAGCCGCCGAGATAAAACGTGAATGCGCCCATGAGCACGAGAAAAATCACGATGAACACGTAGGCTACGGGCGTCGCGAAATAGCTCCTGAGTTCGCGCCGGAACAGCGCTTTTACGACGCTCATGCGGTCGGCTCCGCCGCAGGCGGTTCGCCGCCGAGCGTGACGCGGCGAAACGTCAGGTCGAGCCGGCCGCCGCCGAGTTGCGCGAGATTGGCGGGCGAATCGTCAACGAGAATGCGCCCGTCGGCGATGATGATCGCCCGGCTGCACACGGCTTCGACTTCTTCGAGGATATGCGTCGAAATCACGATCAGTTTTTCCGCTGACATCGATCGAATGAGTTCGCGGACCTCATGCTTCTGGTTCGGATCGAGTCCGTCGGTCGGCTCGTCGAGAATGAGCACGTCCGGGTCGTGCAGGATCGCCTGCGCGAGGCCGACGCGTCGCTTGAATCCCTTGGACAGCGTATCGATCGACTGACCGAGGACGGGCTCGAGGTGCAGGCGGTCGATGACTTCGTCGAGCCGCGCCCGGCGCTCCGCGCCGCTCAAACCGCGCACGTCGGCGATGAATTCGAGGAACTGCGCGGGCGTCATTTCGGCATACGACGGCGCGCCCTCCGGCAAATAACCGATGCGGCGCTGTGCGGCGAGCGTCTCCGAGCGAACGTCGTGGCCGCAGACGCTCGCGGTCCCGGCACTCGGCGCGACGAAACCCGTCAACATCTTCATGGTCGTGGATTTTCCGGCGCCGTTCGGGCCGAGAAATCCCAGGACCTCGCCCGCATCGCAGCGAAAATGCAGATCGTTCACGACCGTATGCCGGCCGTAATTTTTGCTCAGACCGTCTACTTCCAACATGGATATACTTTTGCATCGGCCGGCCGGTCGCCGGCGAGGCCGCATTTTTTAACAAATTGCTCCGGCCGATTCAATACCCGGTACGGCCGCCCGGCGATGCAGGCTGAAAAGCCTAGCCCAGTGCCTTGTGCAGCTTCGCGTCGTGAGTGCGAAAGTGATCGGAGAACCAGCGATCGAGACCTTGCGACAACTCGCGGTCGTCGTAGCTGCCGTCCTCGCTGACGGAGTCCATGATCTCGAGCAGTTCATCGAGCAGCGTTTCGTGGTCGAGCTTGTGTTCGGGCAGGGCACGATAGTGCGCGTCGCGCATGATTTTTTCCTCGAGTGCGAAATGCGCGGAGATCTGCGCGTAGATCTCGCCGAGCGACTCGATGACCTTTTCGGCGGACACGTCCGACTGCATGGCGTCGTGCAGTTCGTTGATCAGCGCGATGAGCTCCTGGTGCTCGTGGTCGACCGACAGCACGCCGACGCTGAATTCGTCTCGCCATTCGATCAGGCTCATCGGAATCTGAAGCCTCCGGTCTCGGCCTTGAACGTCACGGTGAAATATCGTCCTCGCTCGAAGCGCACTTCTTCGCTGTGGCTGTAATCCCATCCGCTCGAGCGCGCGCTGTCACGAAGCCGCACCGTCACCTCGTGCGCGCCCGGGTCAACGGCAAGTCGCTCGTAGACGGACGCCGGGCCGTCGTTCCACAGCCCCGACGGCGGCGCCTCGAGCCGCAGCACGAGCTCCCCGTCGATTTCGAGTTCCACGCCGAGCGGCAGACGCTCGCGCCCGCAGCGCTCGGGCCGGCGCATGTTCGGCGCGAGTTCGGCGATCTCCTGCGGCGTCAGCCTGACGCACGGCTCGGTTCTCGCCGTCGCGTGGCTCAGCGAGAGCTTCAGCATCGCGCGGTCGGCCGCCGCGTAGTCGTAACTCGGCCAGGCCGACAGCAGGCCGATGCAGACGGCAAACATCGCGTACGTAAAGGCCTGCAAGACGATGCCAGCCGCCTTACGCATGTTCGTCACCGCCGAGCGACGCCTTGAACGAGTCGCGCGCGCGCTGCCGCTGGCGCGTCGCGCCGGCCGCGAGCCAGCTCGAACACAGGCGTTCGGCGGGCACGCGCTTTCTGAGGTAGGGGTCGCGCCGGCCTGCGAGGCGCTGCTCGGTCCACTCGCCGCCGAGGCGAAAATGGCAGTCGCTCGCGGCGCAACCCGCGATCATCACGCCGTCGGCCAGGTTGCGCGCAAGCGCAAAGTCGACAAATGACGGCGGCAGCATGCCCACACAGGGCATGGAAACGACCCGGGTGTCATCGCGCTCGAGCGGCTCCGCCCCGGCTGCCTCACAGCTGAACACCATGATGCGCTTGCCCTCGCCGAATCGTTCGGACGCCGCGACGAGGCGGTCGCGGAGCCCCGAAATCGGGTGATCCGGGAGTTGAATGCCCGGCTCGATGGCTTGCATGCGCCGAAACGGCGTCGAGGTCGGACAGGCGCCCGCGCAGACGCCGCAGCTCACGCAATTGTCGGCGTTGACCAGCGCCTCCGCTTCGAACGCGCGCCCGTCGCTGCGCGGCACCATGCTGATCGCGCTGTACGGACAATCGTCGAAGCAGCGCGCACAGCCGTTGCAATTCGCGAGGCTGACGACCGCAACCGGCGGCGACTTCAACGGCGGCATCCACGGCAGCAGGGCGATGAGCAGTCCGGCTGCGAAGAGGTACAGCCACAGCTGGCCACCCGGCACGATATCCAGCAGTGGATACAGAGGCAGATAGAACCAGTCGAGACCGACGCTCGCCGGAATGACGTCGAGGTCGGCCGGTCCCTGGCTCACGGCGGGATAGGCGAACGACAGCACGCACAACGTCAGCGCGGCGCCGATCGCGAGCGGCCGCGGTGGATTCACCCGCGCGCGCGAGTGCCGCTGGATGTGGACCCACATCAGCAGCAGCATGACGAGCGGCCCGAAGATGTGTATGTACACCATCAACGTGAAAAACCGGTCGCCCAGGGCCGTGCCGTCGAGGAAATTGTTCGCGATGGGTTCCGCGAAAAACGGCAGGGTATCGAGCCACTCGCTGGTCGCGACGGCAATGAACTGCGCGAGCTTGTCCCAAACCAGCCAATAACCGCTGATGCCGCAGATATACAGGAAACCGAGCAGCGGCATGCCGGTCAGCCATGCGAAAAAGCGTTTGCCGCGCAGCCGGTCCTGCGCGAACTCGCGCATCATGTGCAGCACCAACACGACGACGAGCGCATCCGACGCGTAGCGGTGCAGGCTGCGCATCAACCCGGCCGCGTACCACTGCTCATTGGTCATATACTCGACTGATGCGTAAGCGTTGGTGATTCCGGTATCGAAGAAGATGTACAGGTATACGCCCGTCCCGGCCGCGATCCAGAAGAAAAACCAGCCGAACGCGCCGAGCCACTTGAGTGGATTGTTCCGCGGGCCGAACGCGAAGTCGAACAGCGCGTCGGATTTGAAAAAAAGCCATCGCAAAAAGCGCTTTACGAAGCTCATGTGATTTTCATCCGCCGCGCCGCCACTCGCGGACGATGAACACGGCGACCGCGCCGAGGGACAGCGTGCCCGCAAAAATGGTCATCAATATCGAGTAATCGAAGCGGTAGCGGCCGCTGTTGGGGTCGTACACGGTGCAAAACAGCTTGAACTGGTCGACCCAGTGCCGCAACGCGCCGGCACGCGGCGGCGTATCGAATACGAGTTCCTTCAGTGGCTCGACGAGCGACTGGGTGTCGATGTCAACGCCATAGACCTGGCGGTAGATCCGGCCGCCACCGTCGACGATCGTCGTTTGCGCGAGGTGGTCGAATCCTTTCGCGCTCGGATAATAAAGGAACCCGAGACGGTCGACGAGCGCGTCGATCGAACTCGAGTCGGCGGCGAGGAAACGCCAGTTGTCCCGCGCTACGCCCTGTTCGCGCGCATACTGGCGCATGCGTTCCGGGGTATCGACCTGCCAGTCGAAGCCGACGGTGACGACCGTGAACGCGTCCTCGCCGAGCGCCTCTGCGGCGATGTCGACGGCATCGGCCAGGTTCCGTGTGATCCGCGGGCAAACGTGGTGGCAGCTCGTGTAAATCAGGCTGACGACGAGCGGCTTGCCGTGAAGTTGCACCAGCTCGAAGGGCTGGCCGTCGATGTCGCGCAGGCGATGCTCGCCGAGTCCCTGGCCGATGACCGCCTGGCTCGCCTCGAGCGCGTCACCGCGATCGTAGGCGTCGGCGATGGAGGCGGGCACTGCGACCGCCGCCGACAGGAGAACCGCGATGGGGATGACGTGGCGCATCGGTCAGCCCAGCAGCAGACCGTCGAGGATCGCGGCGGACAACACGAGGCTGAGCTGCACAATCGACGCGGCGAACGCCCGCCAGGCCGGCGCAACGCCGGGCTTTGCGGCGAGGCGCACGCAGGCTGCGATGAATATTGCGCCACCCGTTACGGCGCCGAGCAAATAGATCCAGCTCATGCCGTACCAGAACGGCACGATTGACAACCCCACCACTGCGACTGCATGCGCGAGAATCGTGCGGGTCGAGACCGTGTCGTCGGCGACAACGGGCAACATCGGCACGCCCGCGGCCCGGTAGTCGTCTTTGCACGCAAACGCGAGTGCCCAGAAGTGCGGCGGCGTCCAGAGGAACAGCACCGCCGCAAGTATGAGTGCGACGGGCTCACTGGCTGCGCCGGCCGCCGCGGCGCCGGCCAGCACGGCGAAACTGCCCGCGAGCCCGCCGATGACGATATTCATCCACGTCCGTCGTTTCAGCCACACGGTGTAGACGACGCCGTACGTGAATGCGCCGAGGAAAACGTACAGTGCGGCCAGCCAGTTCGTGGCCAGCGCGGCGGCCGCGAGCGCGAGCAGCAGCGCGAGGACGATGCTGCCGAGCCAGGCGTTGGTGGCTCGGAAACGGCCCGTGACGAACGGCCGGCCGCGCGTACGGCGCATACGCGCGTCGAGATCGCGTTCATAAAACTGGTTGAAGGCGCCTGCCGCGGACGACGCTACGAGCGTGGCGAGGCCGAGCACGAAGATCTGCCACGCGGCCAGCGTACGAACCGGGATGACGGCGACGCCGGTCAGTGCGCAGGCCGTGATCAGGAAGCCGAGGCGGACTTTGGCGGTGTGATAGACGAGTTTGATTGCAGCGGCCATCGCGACTCTCGGCGCCGATCAGTGGTGCCTGCCGGCGTGCAGCCGGCACAAGCAGACACTCAGCTCAATGGCCAGACCTCCGACAGGTACTTCCAGTTGACGAAGTAATACAGCACGAAGGCCACGAAGAATATGCCGACGAGCATCGCCGTTCCAGGAATCTTCAGCGATTCGGCGCTGCCGTGCTGCGCGACGACCGCCGCGGCGGGCGGCACTTCGGGATAGGCGGGCTTCTCGTCCGCCGCGAGTTTTTTCCCGAACAGCACGGACCCGACCACGACGACGACGAACATCAGGCCGCCGATTGCGGCCATGACCGCAAATATGCCGTTGAGGCCCATCATGAGGAATGCCGCCGAGGGGTAGTCGAACGGGAGCTGCGCGTCCGCAAAGGTCATGTCCCAGTGGCGGCGCGCCACGCCGAGCGTCCCCGCGCCCATCATGAACATCGAAATGCCCGCGACGCCGATGCCGAACACGTACGGCTGCCAGCGCGCGACTCCTTTCATGACCAGCTCACGGCGGAAGATCAGGGGCACCAGCAGGTAGGTGATGGCCATGAACGCAAGCGTCGTTCCCGCGACCACGGTGCCGTGAAAATGTCCGGGCACGTAGAGCGTGTTGTGCATGATCAGGTTGATCTGCTCGGTGCCCATGACGACGCCCGAAATGCCGCCGATGAAGCCGAAGAAGACCAGCGACATGAACATGCCCGAGAACGCCGGGTTGCTCCACGGCGCCTTGCGCAACCACTCGAACATCCCTTTCGTCAGGCCGCGAGAGCGCTGCGCCGCCTCGATCGAACCCGGGACCGTCATGCCGTGCACCATGCTGCCGAGCACGGCGAGGTACATCGCGTAACTCGTGTTGAATATTCTCCACTCCGGACTGAAGCCGGGCTCGACGAGCATGTGGTGAGCGCTCGCGAGCTGCAGGAACAGTATGTACATGAGAAACGCCATGCGGCTGACCTTTTCGGACAGCGGCCGCGCGCCGAACACCATCGCGGCGATCGCGTACCACACGGCGACATGTGCGGACACGTTGATCTGCTGCGACGAGTGGCCCATCGCCCACCAGATCGTCTTGTACAGCATCGGATCGATATAGCTTATGAGATCGAGCGACCACAGCAGGGTCGGGATCAGGATGATCGCGCCGGACGCGATCGTGAACACGGCGATGATCGCGGCCGTCATGGCGCCGAAGGTGACGAGCGGAATCGAGCCCTCGTAGGTCTTCTCCTGTTTCGCAACGACGAGGGTGCCGAAGAAAACGAAGCAGCCGATGAGCGCGCCGACCGCGAATAATATGATGCCGAGATAAAACGACGGCGCGGCCTGCATCGGCACGTACGAGGTGAACATGACGCTCGACTGGCCCTGCAGCACCGCGACGTTGGTGATCACGGCGCCGGCGAGCATGAGGCCAAAACCGGTCCACGCCCACTTCGGCCCGGCCAGGCGGCTGCCGAGCAGAATCGCCGAGGCGAAATACAGCACGGCCATCTCGAAAAAGATGATCCATACGAGCAGCACGTCGAAGCCGTGCGCGGTCAGCGCGAGGTAGAACCAGTCGGCGGGCAGGAAATGCACGGCCGGCCACCGGGTCAGCGCGACGAGGAGGCCGAACAGGCCGCCGATCGCAAGGAACACGATGGCAGCGACGGCGTTCGCCCTGATCAGTTTTTCGGCGGACAAATCGACCTTGAGACCCGTGGTCGGGCAGGTACGGAATGCGGCGTTGCTGGACATGTTTTCGCCCCCGTTATTCGACGACGTAGATCTTTCCGACCATCAGGTGGTGGCCGATCCCGCAGAATTCGTTGCAGACGACGCCGTATTCCCCGGCCTTGTCCGGTTTGACGGTGACGACCATCTCGTAGCCGGGATGTACCTGCACGTTGATGTTGACCGGCTGCAGAGAGAATCCGTGCATCCAGTCGAGCGACGACAGGTGCAGGCGATACGACTGGTCTTTCTCGAGCTCGAGTATCGGCCACCATTGCCACAGGCGGGCGATCAGGTACACGTCGCTGCCCGCGGGCGGGCGCACGACGGGGAAATAGTTCTCCTCGCGAACCGTGTATTCGTCGATCATCACCTGTGCTTTTTCGGCGAATCTCTCCGGTTTGATCTTGTAGGCCTCGTTGGAGAGATTCT
>JBFISV010000020.1:0-17340 GCA_041608415.1 Woeseiaceae bacterium | reverse complement strand
GTCGCGCGCGACGTCGTCGTCGTGAACGGACGAACGGCGGGCGGTGACGACGCGATGCGCGCGCTCGCGCACGAAAGCTGGAACCTCAGCGACATCGACGCGCGCTACCGCGCCTTCGTGGCAGGTTTTCTGCCGGCGCTCGAGGCCGCAAGCGCTGGCGACGCGCCCGCACCGAAAACGGCGTTCCTGATCCGTACGCTCCTGATCCAGGAGTATCGCAAGGTGATCCTGCGCGATCCGCAGATGCCGGCGGCGTTGCTGCCCGACAACTGGCACGGCAGCGTCGCTTACCGTCTTTGCCGGGACCTGTACCGCGGCGTATTCCGCGCGGCGGACGAGTATTTGTCGGCGACCATCGAGACGGTGGACGGCCGGCTGCCGCCGCCCGACGGGGAATTCTTCGGGCGATTCGGCGGCCTGCCGGGCAATAATCGAAACAATCGACAAGACGGGTGACCTGCCGTGAACGAACTCGAAATTGCAAAACGCTGTGCCGACAGGATGTACGCCGCCGACGAGGCGTCCCGGGCGCTGGGCATCAGCGTCGACGTGCCCGAGACGGGATCGGCGGTGGCCGCCATGCGCGTGCGCGCCGACATGGTCAACGGCTTCGACGTCTGCCACGGGGGCCTGATTTTCGCGCTCGCCGATACGGCCTTCGCGTTCGCCTGCAACGCGTACGATCGCCTGTCCGTCGCCGCGGCGGCGAGCATCGAATTCCTGCGTCCCGCGAAACTCGGCGACCGGCTCGTCGCGACGGCCCGCGAAGAGCATCGCGGAAGGCACAGCGGCGTCTACTCGGTGCGCGTGGAAAACCAGGACGGGCGCACGGTCGCGCTGTTTCGCGGCCGCTCGGCGAGCCGCGATCGGCCGATCCTGAAGTGATACATTCTTGCTTGAAATATGAAAAAAAGCGTGACACATTAGTGGATCGTACGCACGCAATGCGAGGAGTCCGCCCGTGTACACCCAGGGCCTCGACCAAAAAGCAAAAGTCAGCGGCGCGCCCGGGCGCCTCGAAGACCCCGAGGCGCAGGCGCGCTTCGAGCAGCGTATCGACGCCGAGGACAAGATCGAGGCCAAGGACTGGATGCCCGAGGCCTACAGGCGCACGCTGGTGCGGCAGATCTCGCAGCATGCGCACTCCGAAATTATCGGTATGCAGCCCGAAGGGAACTGGCTGACGCGCGCGCCGACCCTCAAACGCAAGGCAATACTGCTGGCAAAAGTGCAGGACGAGGCCGGTCACGGACTCTACCTCTACAGCGCCGCGGAAACCCTCGGCGTATCCCGCGACCAGATGGTCGCGGACCTGCTCTCGGGCAAGGCGAAGTACTCCAGCATCTTCAATTATCCGACGTTGACCTGGGCCGACATCGGCGCGATCGGGTGGCTCGTCGACGGTGCGGCGATCATGAACCAGATTCCGTTGTGCCGCTGCTCGTACGGCCCGTATGCGCGCGCCATGGTGCGCGTCTGCAAGGAGGAGAGTTTTCACCAGCGGCAGGGCTTCGACATCATGCTCGCGCTCAGCCGCGGCAACGACCGGCAAAAAGCCATGGCGCAGGACGCTCTCGACCGTTGGTGGTGGCCGTCGCTCATGATGTTCGGTCCCGGCGACAAGGACTCGAAGCATTCGGCGCAGTCGATGGCGTGGAAGATCAAGCGTTTCTCGAACGACGATCTGCGGCAGAAGTTCGTCGACGTGACGGTGCCGCAGGCGCAATTTTTGGGGCTTACGATCCCCGACGAGGCGCTGGCGTTCGATGCGGAGACCGGGCACTGGAATTTCGGCGAGATCGATTGGCAGGAGTTTTACGACGTGCTCGCGGGCAACGGACCGTGCAATCGCGAACGACTCGCGAGGCGCCGCCGGGCACACGACGACGGGGCCTGGGTCCGCGAAGCGGCGCGCGCGTATGCCGAGCGCGCCGCCGGCGATGCGGCGGCGGCCTGAGACAGGAGGCACGCGATGAGCAAGGACGAATGGCCGCTCTATGAGGTATTCATTCGCAGCCGGGCAGGATTGAGCCACCGGCATGCAGGCAGCGTGCACGCCGCCGACGACCAGATGGCACTCGACCACGCGCGCGACACGTATACGCGGCGCATGGAGGGTGTGAGTATCTGGGTCGTGCGCTCGGATCGCATCGTCGCCTCCGATCCGGCCGAGACCCAGGCGTTTTTCGAGCCGGCGAAAGACAAGGTCTACCGGCATCCGACGTTCTACGAGATACCGGACGGGGTAGAAAACCTGTGACAGCCGAAGACGCGCTTTATCGCTATGTTCTGCGGCTCGGCGACAACGCACTGATCACCGCGCAGCGCAAGACCGAACGCGTCACCCTCGAGCCCGAACTCGAAGAGGAACTGGCCAACGCCAATTTCGCTCTCGACTACCTCGGCCAGGCGCGCATGTATTACAGCTACGCCGGCGAACTCGAGGGCCGCGGCCGCAGCGAGGACGACTTCGCCTATCGTCGCGACGAGCGGGAGTTTCAGAACTTCCTGCTCGTCGAACAGCCGAACGGGCACTTCGGCGACGCCATCGTCTGCCAGGTATTGTTCGGGGTTTTCTACGAGCTGCAGCTGCGGGCGCTCGCCGCGTGCACCGACTCGCAGCTCGCTGCGATCGCCGCGCGCGCCGTGAAGGAAATTCGCTACCACCTGCGGCACGCCGGCCTGTGGCTCGTCAGGCTCGGGCGCGGCACGGAGCTGAGTCACGCGCGCGTGCGCGCCTCACTCGAAAACCAGTGGCGGTTCACGGCCGAGTTTTTCGCGGGCGACGAGGTGGACGACATCGTCAGGCGCGATTTCGACGGACCTGATCTCGATGCAATGGCAGCCGCGTTTCACGACAGGACGGGCGCAATGATTCGCGAGGCCGGCCTCGACGTGCCCGAAGACGGCGTCGCTCTTGCCGGTGGGCGCGCAGGCCGGCACAGCGAACATCTCGGTTACCTCGTTGCGGAAATGCAGCATCTTGCGCGCAGTTTCCCCGGAGCAGCCTGGTGAGTCCGACGGTAACCCGCGAACAGGTCTTCGACTGGCTGCGGGCCGTGCCCGACCCGGAAATCCCGGTGCTGTCGATCACGGATCTCGGCATCGTTCGCGACGTCGTCGTCGACGAGTGTGTCACCGTCGGGCTGGCACCGACCTATTCCGGCTGCCCGGCCACCGAGGCGATCGAACAGGACGTGCTCGCGGCATTGCGCGGCCGCGGTCTCGACAAGGTTGCAATCGCGCGCAGACTCGACCCGCCGTGGACCACCGACTGGATCAGCGACGAGGGCCGCAGGAAACTGCGCGAATACGGCATCGCGCCGCCGGAAAAAGCGGCCGGCAAGCGCGCGCTGACGCACGGGGACCGAAAAATCGCCTGCCCGCGGTGCGCGTCGACCGATACGGCACTCGTTGCCGAGTTCGGCTCGACGCCGTGCAAGGCCGCCTACCGGTGCAGCGCGTGCCTCGAGCCGTTCGAATACTTCAAGTGTATCTAGTGTCCTGTCCGGTTAGTTCGCATGATTTCAGAGCCCCCGAAACACGCAAGGCCAAGGCGCATTGCGCCGCCAATGTCGAGACCTTGGCAAGTAATGCAACGCAGGCATTGCGTGTTTCGGGAACTCCCGCAGGGCGCGCCGAACAAGGCGTGTGCCCGCGTTGCGTCCCTTGGCAAGGACCGGGCCATTGCCGGCGTAACGCGCCTTGCCACACGCCTTGTACGGCGCGCTGTAATTATGCGAACTAACCGGACAGGACACTAGCCGTGTATCCGGCAATGCGTTTGCGCCGATGAAGCGCTTCCACGCCCTCGAGATAACGGCGAAAGAATTCGAGACGCGCGACTCGGTACGCCTCACGCTCAACGTGCCGGAAGAGCAGCGAGAGACGTTTCGCTTTCTGTCCGGCCAGCACCTGCCGGTGCAGATCACGAAGGATGGCAAGCCGCTGCGCCGCACCTACAGCATCTGCACGCCATCCGGACACTGGCCGCTCGAGATCGGCATCCGGGTGCAGCCGGGCGGGCGCTTTTCGGAGTATGCCGCGCAGGAACTCGCGGTTGGCGACACGCTCGACGTAATGCCACCGACCGGGCGCTTCCATGTCAGCCCGGACGCGGCGCGCGCGCAACACTACCTGGGATTCGCCGCCGGCAGCGGCATCACGCCGATTCTCTCGATCATGACGGCACTGCTGGCGACCGAAACGCAGAGCACCTTCACGCTGTTTTACGGCAACCGGCGACAAGCGACCACGATGTTCATCGACGACCTGTATGCGCTCAAGAACCGCTACCCGGAGCGGCTGCAGCTGCACTTCGTGTTCAGCCAGGAAGAACAGGAATTCAGCATTGCTGCGGGCCGTCTCGACGCGGACAAGGTGCGCGAGCTCTGGGCCGCCTTTTGTCGCGGCATCCGCATCGACGAGGCGTTCGTCTGCGGGCCGGATACGATGATCGACACCGTGACCGGTACGCTGGTCGACCTCGGAGTGGCGGCGTCCGCGATCCACGCCGAGCGCTTCGGCGCGCCGCGGCTGGTCAGTCGTCCGCTCGCGGCCACGGCAGGCGCTGCGCAGATCACGGTCATCATGGATGGCCACAAGAAGCGCTTCGAGATGCACGACGGCGACCCGAACATCGTCGACGCCGCGGCCGACCACGGCATCGAACTGCCGTATTCCTGCAAAGGCGGCGTGTGCGCGACCTGCCGCTGCCATCTTCGCGAAGGGGAGGTCACGATGGCCGCAAACTACGGCCTCGAACCCTGGGAGGTCGAGGCGGGCTTCGTGCTGGCCTGTCAGTCGCGGCCGGTCAGCAGCAAACTGGTTCTCGACTACGATAAGATCTGACACAGGCAGCGCGCACGCTGCGAGCGGGGGCGAGCATTTGGCGCGAATTCAAAAGCCCGGTTGCGTGCACCGGCGTACAATCTTTTGTTGGTATGCTTGCCACTCGCAGGCCATTGCGGGGAGAACGCATGACGAATTCAAGCGGCAACGCGGCGGCCGAACTGCCGGCACAGCGTAGTTCCTACGACTACGAAGGGCTCATCCGTTGCGGCCACGGCGAGATTTTCGGCGCGACCCGCGGCCGCCTGCCGCTGCCGCCGATGCTCATGCTCGACCGCATCCCGCGGATCGCGGCGGACGGCGGCAAGTACGGCAAAGGCGAAATCAGGGCCGAGCTCGATATCAGGCCCGATCTGTGGTTTTTCGACTGCCATTTCGAGTCCGACCCGGTAATGCCGGGTTGTCTCGGGCTCGATGCCATGTGGCAACTCGTCGGCTTTTTTCTCGTCTGGTCGGGCTGCGAGGGCCGCGGACGCGCGCTCGGTTGCAACAAGGTGAAATTCTCGGGCCAGGTGCTGCCGCGCGCGAAACTCGTGACCTACCAGATCGACATCAAGCGCGTCATCTCGAGGAAGTTGACGATGGCGATCGCGGATGGATCGATGGCGGTCGACGGCCGGGAAATTTACGTGGCCGACGATCTGCGAGTCGGCCTGTTTACTTCAACTGACGACTTTTAGGAACGAACATGCGTCGCGTCGTAATCACGGGCCTCGGGGCGGTTTCCTGCATCGGTAATTCGCAAGACGACATCGCCGCGGCGCTGAAAAGCGGCCGCTCTGGCATAGTCGCGAACGAGACGTTCAGGGAAATGGGCCTGCGCAGCCAGGTGTCGGGCAGCGTCGACATCGATATCGCCGAATTCATCGACCGCAAGGTGCGGCGCTTCATGGGCGATGCGGCGGCGTATGCCTATATCGCGATGCAAAAGGCGATCGACGATGCGGGCCTCGAGACGAGCGACGTATCGAATCCGCGCACCGGCCTGATCGCATCGTCCGGCGGCGCCTCGAGCGAGAACATCATCACGAGCTCGGACACGCTCAGGAGTCGCGGCGTGCGCAAGATCGGGCCTTACATGGTGCCGCGTTCTATGAGCAGTTCGGTATCGGCCTGCCTCGCAACGCCGTTCGCCATCAAGGGCGTCAATTATTCGATCACCTCGGCCTGCGCGACGAGCGCGCACTGCATCGGCGCGGCGGCAGAGCAGATCCAGCTCGGCAAGCAGGATGTGATTTTCGCCGGCGGCGGCGAGGAGGAGCACTGGAACCTGTCGAGCATGTTCGACGCGATGGGCGCGCTGTCCACAAAATACAATGACGAACCGGCCAAAGCGTCGCGTCCCTACGACGTGAATCGAGACGGTTTCGTCAGCGCAGCCGGATCCGGCATGCTCGTCGTCGAAGAGCACGAACATGCCCGCGCACGCGGCGCGCGGATTTATGCCGAACTCGTAGGCTATGGCGCGACCTCCGACGGCTACGACATGGTCGCGCCGTCCGGTGAGGGCGCGGTGCGCTGCATGCGGCTCGCCGCGGAGACCGTCGAAGGACGCATCGACTACGTGAACACGCACGGTACCAGCACGCCGGTCGGCGACGTCAAGGAACTCGAAGCGATTCGCGAGGTGTTCGGCGACGACCTGCCGTATTTCAGCTCGTCCAAGTCGATGTGCGGGCACTCGCTGGGCGCGACCGGCGCGCAGGAAGCGATCCATTGCATACTCATGCTCGAAAACGACTTCATCGCACCATCGATCAATGTCGAGGATCCAGATCCGGCCGTGGAGGGCATGCCGCTCGTCACGGCGACGATGGAGAATGCCGGCATCCGAACGGCGATGACCAACAGCTTCGGCTTCGGGGGTACCAATGCGACACTGGTTTTCCAAAAATACTGAGCGCTGCGGGGATTCGTGCAAAGTCCTGCGATGCGACCGTAATCCGCGCGCATGAGCATCGAGACTCTCAATGAGACCAGCTGCTTCGGCGGCCGCATCGGGTTTTACCGCCATCATTCGACGAGCAATGATTGCGCGATGCGGTTTGCTGTGTTCGTGCCGCCGCAGGCCGCGCGCGGCAAGCGGCCCGTGCTCACGTTCTTGTCGGGCCTGACCTGCACCGAAGAAAACTTCATGGTAAAAAGCGGCGCGCAGCGCGTCGCCGCCGAACTCGGCCTGATGCTCGTGTCACCGGATACGAGTCCGCGCGGCGACGGCGTGCCCGACGACCCCGACGGCGACTACGATTTCGGCCTCGGCGCGGGCTTTTACCTCAATGCGACGCAGGCGCCGTGGTCGCGGCACTACCATATGTACGACTACGTTACCCGCGAACTCCCGGAGCTCGTCTTCGACAACTTCCCCGGCGATCGTGAACGCCATGGACTCACGGGCCACTCGATGGGCGGCCACGGAGCGCTCACGATCGGGCTGCGCAACACCCACCTGTTCAAGTCGCTGAGCGCGTTCGCGCCGATTGCAACGACGCTGCACTCGCCGTGGGGCCGCAAGGCGCTCGGCCATTACCTCGGCAGCGACGAATCTCTCTGGCGCGACTACGACGCGTGCACGGTGGCGGAGAATGCTGCGCAGGTGTCTCATTATTCGAAAATTCTCGTCGACCAGGGCGCCGACGATCCGTATTTGCAGGAGCAGCTCCAGCCCGAACGGCTGCGGGCAGCCTGTGAGGCCAGCGGCTTGCCGCTCGAGCTGCGCATACACGATGGTTACGACCACGGCTATTATTTCATCTCGACCTTCATCGAGGAGCACCTGCGTTTTCACGCCGCCGAACTCGGTGCTTGACGCCCGCAAGGCGGAGGTTGCCCGTAACCTCGTCGATCGGCAGAAGCTGCCGGTGACCGCGTAGGCATCCCTACGTATGGAACCCGCCGGCGGCGCAGGGCGAAAATGACGGCTGCCAGCCGGGTATACTGAATCGCCCCCCACGCCCGCCATGAAACAGCCGATGTCAACCGCAAATTTGCCGCCGGAACTCGTCGCGCAGATGCTGCATGCGAGCAGCGATGCGCTGGTCGTCACCGACAAGTCCGGCTCGATCGTGTTCGTGAATCGCGAGGCAGTAAACCTGTTCGGCTATTCGGTCGAAGAGATGCTCCATAAGCCCGTCGAGATTCTGATGCCGGCCAAACACCGCGAGCACCACCGACACGTCCGCGACGCCTACCACGAAGCGCCGCGATCCAGGCCGCTGCTTTCGGGTATGGAGCTTTTTGGCTGCCGCAAGGACGGCAGCCAGTTTCGTGCGGAGATATCGCTCACGCCCGTTGCCACGGACGACGGGCTGCTGGTCGCGAGTACGGTGAAGGAGACGCGTCCAGCCGACGCGGAGAGCGTGTATTTCCGCACGCTCCTGGAGTCGGCGCCCGATGCGATGATCGTCGTCGACAGAGAGGGCAAGATCACGATCGTCAACGGCCAGGCCGAGAGCATGTTCGGCTATTCCCGCGAGGAAATGGTCGGCCACAAGATCGAAATGCTGCTTCCGGACGACCGCCGCGGGAAGCATGAGAACTACCGGCAAGCGTTCATCGCCGATCCCGAACCCCGACCGATGGGCGCGGGACGCAACCTCATCGCGAGGCGCAGGGACGGCGGCGAATTTCCCGTCGAAATCAGCCTGAGCCCGACGTCGGCGGGCGGCGGGGCATTCGTCTGGAGCGTGATCCGCGACGTCACCGCGAGGAAGCGCATGGAGGAAGAAATCAACGCCGCGCGCCAGGAAGCGGAACGTGCCAACAAGGCAAACAGCGCGTTTCTCGCGGCGGCGAGCCACGATCTGCGCCAGCCCGTGCAGGCACTGAGCCTGCTGAACGGAGCATTGCGGCGCACCGTGACGGAGGCGCGCGCCCTCGACATGATCAACAGCCAGGAACATTCGCTGACCGCGATGACCAATCTCCTGAATTCGCTGCTCGATATCAGCCGGCTCGACGCCGGAGCGGTATCGCCCGAAGTCGAGGAATTTCCGATGCAGCGGCTGATCGACCGCCTGTCGGCCGAGTTCGGACGCCAGGCGCACGCCAAGGGTCTGAGCTTTTCGGCGTCCGGCTGCGACGCGATCGTCCGCAGCGACCCCAACATGCTCGGCGAGATCATCCAGAATTTCGTGTCGAACGCGATCCGCTACACGGACAAGGGCGGCGTGCGGCTCGAATGCGAGCCCAGCGACGGCGGCTGTCTCGTATGCGTGCAGGACACGGGAGTCGGCATCGAGGCCGACCAGATCGACGAGATCTTTCGCGAGTTTCATCAATGCAACCCGCGCGGTTCGACCAAGGAAGGCTTCGGCCTGGGGCTCGCCATCGTTCGCAGGCTCGCGGACCTGCTCGGGCACGAGATCGAAGTTGCATCGAAGCCGGGCGATGGTTCGGTGTTCTCGATTCGTGTGCCGGTCGTCGACGCGAGACCGATGCGCGCCGACGCGAAGAAGAGCGACGTCCCGACGGCGTCGAGCCGCGCCTCCGGGCTGATCGTACTCATCGAGGACGACGTCAGCGTCAGCAACGCGTGGGAGATGCTGCTGCGGGCCGAGGGCTATAGCGTCGCCACGGCGGCTTCGGCGGCCGAAGCAGGGAAACTGGTGCAAAGCATCGATTCCGTGCCGGAACTGATCATCTCCGATTTCCACCTGCTCGACGGTTCGACGGGGGTGCAGGCCGTCGCCGCCATTCGTGCGCACTTCGGCAAGACGATTCCCGCATTCATCGTCAGCGGCGACACGTCGAAAGTCGTCAGGGATGCGCGCTTGCTCGAGAACTGCACCCTCATGAACAAGCCGGTCGACACGGACCGGCTGCTGGCCGCGGCGAGCGACGCGACACGCACGGGTCGCGTGCCGGCGAACTGACGCAAGGCTTGCCCGGACGTCCCACCGCCAGGTGCGCAGTATCGCTCGAGGGTTTGAGCGGCTCAGCAATGTTCCGGGCAAGCACAATGACGAGATCTGTTGCCGAGCGAGGCTATCCTTGCAGGCTATCGGTTCTCGGGCGAGAGCGCGGCAGAGCGGCGGACTTTCCCGGCTACGCGGCGGCCCAGCTCGCGGGCGAGCGGGCGAGCGCCACGCCGACGATATAGGCGAATACCAGCAGCGCGCCGAAAAACGCGATGGCGCGAACCGCGAGCGTCGGGCCGCGGCGCAGGGCGATCGTTCCGAGCAGGATATAGATCACGAGTCCGGCGAACTTGGCGTTGAGCCAGCTTTCGGTAAACGGGTTGCGCGACGCCAGGACGAGCATGAGAATTCCCGACAGCAGGAAAACCGTGTCGATCACGTGCGGCAGGATGCGGGTGATGCGCTGCGCGAGTAAGGCGGACGACGTCCACATCCAGAACCCGCGCAGCGCGAAACCCGTGATCGTCAACATCGCGCACGCGATGTGAACGGACTTCAGCAACGAATACACGCTACGAAATAGCCCAAGTGGCATAGGTGATGCTACTTATAGTTTTCGCATGCGGGTTTGGCAAGCTAATGACCTTCGTAAGTTGCGGCAACACAGGTCATTTCATGCCACGCTATTGCGGATTTCCGTCCGTGACCGCGATGATCCTCATTGCGGGCATTTTTTCGTTGCAGGTGGCGGGCGCGGGACAGGCCGGAGAGCCGCCGCAGACTGAAGGTGTGATCGACCAGCTCATCGTGGTCGCTCACAAGGACGAGCGCTCGATCCGGGATATCGCGGCCAACGTCACGGTTGTCTCGGAGGCGTCGCTCAAGAGCGCGCTCGCGGCGTCTCTGAGCGACGTGTTTCGCTACGTTCCCGGCGTCGACCACGAGGCGGCCGGCACGCGCTTCGGCACAGAAGGCGTCAACATCCGTGGAATCGGCGGCAATCGCGTTGCCATCCTCGTCGACGGTGTACCGCTGTCCGATCAGTTCGACGTCGGCAGCTTCTCGAACGCGACCCGCGATTTCCTCGACACGGGCCTGATCGGCAATCTCGAAGTCCTGCACGGGCCGGCGTCGGCGCTCTACGGGAGCTCCGCCATCGGCGGCGTCGTAGCCGTCACGACCCCCGATCCTGCCGCCGTCGCCGGCGCGGACGGGTTCGGCGGCGATGCGCTCGCGACATTCAGGGGCAGCGACCGCAGCGCACACGGCCAGGCGAAGTTGGCGCTGCAATCGGCAAGCGGCGGCGTACTGCTCGGCGCAAGCCGGCGCAGCGGCCGGGAAACGGACAGCGCGGCGGCGCCGTCCGGTATCGATACCCGCGATTACGAGCGGCAGACGGCGCTTGTGAAATGGGTCGCCGACGATCGCCGCGGCAATACCTGGCGCGCAAGCTACATTCACCAGAGCGCGGACACCCGCTCGGACATGAATTCGATGCTCGGCCAGGGCCGCTTCCGGTCGACGACCGCGCTCGAAGGCGACGACCACTACCGCATGCAGGTGTACAACCTGGCGTGGGAGTTCGGCTCGCCAGGGGCGTTCATCGATGCCGGCATCGTGCGGGCCTACGTCGAGTCGGCGCGCGTCGAACAGGCGACCCTCGATGAACGCGGCAAAGCGCGAACGCCCGTGTCGATACGGCGACTGTTCGCGTTCGACCAAGACATCGCGGGCGTCGAGCTGAACCTGTGGAAGGATT
Source organism: Woeseiaceae bacterium (assembly GCA_041608415.1). GTDB lineage: Bacteria > Pseudomonadota > Gammaproteobacteria > Steroidobacterales > Woeseiaceae > UBA1847. Next base: position 5,874 of record JBFISV010000020.1, on the reverse strand, counting down.
TTGTCGGCGATTCAGTGTCGCAGCGCGTCGGCGTCGGCATCGAATACCGCGAACGCCGCAGCGAGGAGTATCGCGACGGCCTGTCGACCGATATGGAAAGCGGCCTGCAGACGAACGTGCTGCTCGGCGAGTCGTTTCCGCTGCGCGACTTCCCGATCAGCGTCACGACCGAGACAGCCGCGTATCTCGAGGACACGATCAGCTTCGGTAACTGGACCGTGATCGCGGCACTGCGCGCCGACCGTTACGAACTCGCGCCCGAGCACGACCCGATGTACCTCGAGGATTACCCGTTCGCCGAACCCGTCGGGCTCACGGAATCGGACCTGTCGCCGAAGCTCGGCGTCATTTTCAATCCTCTGCCTGATATCGATATTTATGCGCAGTATGCACACGGGTTTCGTGCGCCGCCCTACGAGGACGCCAACGTCGGCCTCGAGATACCGTTTTTCAATTATCGCGCGATCCCGAACCCGGAGCTCGAATCCGAATCGTCCGACGGGCTCGATATCGGTGTTCGCTTCGTCGGAATCGATGCCAGCGCACGCGTATCGTTGTTTCGCACTCGCTATGAGGATTTCATCGAGTCGAAAGTACGCGTCGGCGTCGATCCGGAGAGCGGCCGCATTCTGTTCCAGTCGCAGAACGTGCGTGCGACAACGATCGAGGGCGTCGAGGCGGCATATTCGCTGCGCTTCGGCGGCGCGCGGCGCGCGTTCGGCGTTGACGCCGCACTGTACTACGCGCGCGGCGTCAACGACGATACCGGCGCGGCGCTGAACTCGGTGGGCCCGCCGCAGGCGGTCTTCAGCCTGCGCTGGCTGTCGCCGGATGAACGCAGCCAGGCGCGCATCAGCACGACGCTGTCCCGCGCCTGTGACGACCGCGACGAAGCGGGCGGCAGCCTGTTCAAGCCGCCGGGATACGGCGTGGTCGATCTGCACCTGTCGCATCGATTGCGCAGCAACGTCGTTCTGCGCGCGGGACTGTTCAACCTGGCGGACCGGACCTACTGGTACTGGTCGGACGTGCGGGGCCTCGCGCCCGACGATCCGAATCTGCCGTTTCTTTCGAGGGCCGGACGCAGTGCGTCCCTGAGCCTGAATGTGACGTGGTAATCACACGAGGAGTGCAAGCCATGCAGCGCAAGACATGCTTGATTTTTATCGCGGCCGCCAATCTCATCGTCGTTTCGGCCTGCGGCAACGGTGCGGCGGATACGCAGGCCACAGCCGGCGCCGACACCATGGTGCATTCCGCCGAGGTCGCAGCGGCCGACATGGACGCGCTCGTCGCGCGCGGCCAGCAGGTCTACATGGCCAACTGCGCCGCCTGCCACCAGCCCGACGGCAAGGGCCTGAGAGGCGCGTTTCCGCCGCTGGCCGGGTCGGACTACCTCGCCGGCGACCGTAAAACCGTGCTCGGCGCCGCCATGTTCGGCCTGTCCGGTCCGATTACGGTGAATGGCGAGCAGTACAACGGAGTAATGCCGAGTTTTGCGCACCTGGCGAACGAAGACCTCGCGGCCGCGTTGACCTACATACTGTCGTCCTGGGGCAACGATTACGCCGCGGTCGGCGTTGCGGAGGTCGCCGCGCTGCGCGCAGAGCTGGGCGCCGAAGACCGCGCCACCGGCCAGCGGCATCCGGGCGCGTCCGAGGGTGAGATGAAATACCGCGGCACGCCGTCGCCGATTCCGCCCGAGGAGACGCGCCAGGTCATGAGCGCCGAGGGCCCGACCCTGAGCGACGCCGAGTTCCAGGTCGCAACCAAGGTGTACTTCGAGCGCTGCGCGGGCTGCCACGGTGTCCTGCGCAAGGGCGCGACGGGCAAAGCACTGACGCCGGACATTACGCGCGAGAAAGGCACCGAGTACCTCAAAGCGCTGATCAACTACGGCTCGCCGGCTGGCATGCCGAACTGGGGCACGTCCGGCGAGATGTCGCCCGAACAGATCGACATCATGGCGCGCTTCCTGCAGCAGGAGCCGCCCGCGCCGCCCGAATACGGCATGCCGGAGATACGCTCGAGCTGGAACGTGATCATCCCCGCGGAGGAGCGGCCGAAGAGACCCCAGCACGACCGGGATATCGAGAACTTTTTCTCCGTCACGCTCCGGGATTCGGGGGAAGTTGCAATCATCGACGGTGACACGAAGGAGATCGTCGCGCGCCTGAAGACCGGCTATGCCGTGCACATCTCGCGCGTGTCCGCCTCGGGCCGCTACGTGTACACGATCGGACGCGACGCGAAAGTGGACATGATCGACCTGTGGATGGATCCGCCGGCGCGCGTCGCCGAGATCAAGGTCGGACTCGAGGCGCGCTCGGTCGAAACGTCCAAGTACAAGGGCTACGAGGACAAGTACGCGGTCGCGGGCGCCTACTGGCCGCCGCAGTACGTAATCATGCACGGCGACACGCTCGAGCCGATCAAGATCGTATCCACGCGCGGCATGACGGTCGACACGCAGGAGTACCACCCGGAGCCGCGCGTCGCGGCGATCGTCGCGTCGCACGAACACCCGGACTTCATCATCAACGTCAAGGAAACGGGGCATATCCTGCTCGTCGACTACAGCGACATCGACAGCCTGTCGGTCACGGACATCGGGGCCGCGAAGTTCCTGCACGACGGCGGCTGGGATCGCAGCAAGCGCTATTTCCTGACCGCAGCCAACCAGTCCGACAAGATTGCGATCGTCGATTCGCGTGAGCGCAAGCTCGTGAAGCTCGCGGACGTGACCAAGACGCCGCACCCGGGACGGGGCGCGAACCTCGATGACCCGGACTACGGGCCGGTATGGGTCACGAGCGCGCTGGGCAATGCGAACGTGACCTTCCTCGGCACCGACCCGGAGGGTAACGCCGCGTCCGCCTGGAACACCGTTCGTATCCTCGAGGGCATGGGGGGCGGCTCGCTGTTCGTCAAGTCGCATCCGAAGTCGAAGAACCTGTGGGTGGACGCGCCGTTGAACCCGGACGAGTCGATCAGCCAGAGCGTTGCCGTCTTCGATATCAACGACTTCGACGCAGGGTTCGCCAAACTGCCGATCGCCGAATGGGCAGACCTCGGCGAGGGTCCGAAACGCATCGTTCAGCCCGAGTACAACAAGGCCGGCGACGAGGTCTGGTTCTCCGTCTGGAGCGGCAAGGAGCAGGAGTCGGCGATCGTCATCGTCGACGACCGGACGCGTGAACTCAAGGCCGTGATCAAGGACCCGAACCTGATCACGCCGACGGGCAAGTTCAACGTCTACAACACGCTGCACGACATCTACTGATCGCGGCACGTAACGGGAGAACGCCGATGATGCGCGTCTTGTTTGCGGCCTGCGTGGCCGTGCTGGTGCCGCACGCGCCGCCGGCCCGGGCCGGCGATGATCTGGCTGCCGCGCTGACCGGGGGCGATGCGGGCGTGTCGGTCCGGTATCGGTACGAATACGTCGACCAGGACAGCATCGCGAAGGACGCGAACGCGTCGACGGCGCGGCTGCGGCTCGACTACGGGACGGGGGCGTGGCGCGGCTGGTCGGGTTACGCCGAATACGATTACGTGTTTCACGTCCTGCTGCGCGACTTCAATTCGGGAGCCGGCACGAGCCCCGGCCGCAGTGACTACCCGGTCGTCGCCGACCCGTCCGGCGCCGACCTGAACCAGCTCTATGTCGACTACGCGCCCGGAGATGCGTGGAAGCTGCGCTTCGGTCGCCAGCGCATACTGCTCGACAACCAGCGCTACGTCGGTCATGTCGGCTGGCGCCAGAACGAGCAGACCTACGATGCGCTCACGCTGTTCGTCGACAGCCTGCCGCGGACAAAGCTCTCGTACAGCTACGTTGCGTGGGTGCGGCGCATTTTCGGCGAGCGCACGCCGTCCGGCAGGAACAAGACGGATCACCACCTGCTGAATGCGAAGATCTCGCTGAACCGCGATTGGTCCCTCACGCCCTACGTCTACTACCTCGACTACGAGTATCCCGAGGATGCCGTCAATTCGACCGCGACGGCCGGCTTGCGCCTGGCCGGCACGGTCGCCGGCGTGGACGGCAAGCTCGCGGTGGCCGGCGAAATCGCGACTCAGTCGGATGCCGGCAACAACCCGGTCGGCTACGACGCGCAATACCTGCACTTCGATGCGCTCTGGGCGCTCGGTAACGGGTGGTCGCTCGGACTCGGTTACGAATCGCTGGGCGGCAGCTCCGCGCCCGGAGGCGCTTTTCGCACCCCGCTCGCGACGCTGCACACGTTCCAGGGCTGGGCCGACCAGTTCCCGTCCACGCCGGACGGCGGCATCGACGACGCCTACGCGACGGTCGCCTACACGCTCGGCGACTGGACGCTGACCGGCGTCTACCACGATTTTTCGGCCGAAACCGGCGGCGGAGACTACGGCTCGGAAATCGACGTGTCGGCGGCGCGCCGCTTCGGCAAGCGTTACGGACTGCTGCTCAAGGCCGCGTCGTTCTCCGGCGAGTCGGGATTCGTGGACACCGCGAAAGTCTGGCTGCAGCTGACGGCCGATTATTGATCCTGCGGCAGCGGGAACCGGCCGCCGTTTTTTTCGAGCAGCGCCTTCTGCTGCCGCTTCGCATGCGCGCGGTGCCTGTTTCGCGCCTCGGCGTATACCGGGTTGTCGATGTACGGCGCCAGCCAGGCCGGCTGCGGCATCAGCAGGTTCCAGGCGTTCAGTCGCCACGCCGCCGCCATGAACTCACCGAGTAAGGCCATGACGGCGTCGATGTCGAGCAGACAAGCCGTGTAAGCGTCGATACTGTCCCTAGTATGTCGCTGCAGACGCTCCGCATCCCCCAGAGCAGCGAGACTTTGAGCGCATCGACCACCCGGGTGACAATCTCGTCCTGGATCTCGAAGATATCGTCGAACGGCCTCTCGTAGATTCCGGACCAGAGGTGGAAACCGGTATCCGCATCGACGAGCTGCGCGGTGGCACGGATCTCGTTGCCGGCCTTATGTACGCTCCCCTCGAGCAAGGCTGCGACGCCGCGTACCGTTGCGATCGTGCGCACATCGTTGTTCGTGTCGCGGAACTGAAACGACGACGTCCGGGCCGCAACGCGGAGTTCCCGAACCTGTGCAAGCATGTGCAGCAAGGTATCAGCAAGCCCGTCCGAAAAGTGCCGGTTGCTCGCGTCCGCGCTCATGTTCGCGAACGGCAGGACCGCGATCGACGGCTCGCTGCGTGACGCGAAGCGCCCGCGCATCGCCCGCTTCGGGCAACAGTCAGCGGTCGGTCGCTTGCCAGCCCACGGCCAGGATCAAAAGGCCGACGATCGCGAGGTCGAGTCGGTGGCCCGTCTGAGCCGTGATCGACTTCTCAAGATCGACGTCGCTCTGACGCATGAGTGCGTCGGGCGTGAGCTCGTAGACGCGGGACAGGACGATGACGATCGGAAACGCGAGGAGACGCCGTACGAGCACGAGCATGCCGATCCAGTCCGGGGCGCCGATCACCGGCAGCACGACGTCGAGGAATTGCCAGGCCAGCCAGCCCCCTACGATGAAAGCGATGCCGATACGCTACAGGTTGCGTCGTTTCGGTTCCTGCCAGAACCAACGCCTCGGCTCGACCTCGATCGACACGCGGCAAGCTTCGGGATCCCGTTTGCGCTCGTTTGGTCACGTATGCTTCGATGGCCGCAAGGCGCCGCATCAAGCGGCGCTCCCGCGATCCACCGCCGCCAGTCGCGTCGAATTTGCTGTAGCCGGTTCGTGGGAGGTCCGGCTAGGCCGCGTCGTGCCTGTCCTTCGACACCGGTGTCTGGAACCAGTCGGGCTTGACGATGAGCAGATCGCAGGGCAGGTGCTCGAGCGTGCGCTCGGCCGTCGCGCCGATGAACAGGCGTTTCCAGCG
>JBFISV010000019.1:0-17399 GCA_041608415.1 Woeseiaceae bacterium | reverse complement strand
GCGCCGCGCCTCCTCGGCATTTGCCGCGACCGTGACGCCATAGCCTTCGTCACTGAGAATGTCGGATATCAGTGCCCGGATATCCTCTTCATCGTCGACTACCAATACCTGGCTCACGCTTGTTCCCTCCTCTGCTCGGCTCGTCTCGAGCCTTTTCGAATCAGCGCCTCGCGCGCTGCCTCGCTGATCGGCAATCGAAGGCTGATCAGCGCGCCGCCGTGTTTACGGTTCTCCGCGCGGATCGTGCCCATGTGTTCCTCGACGAGCTTCTTGACGATCGCAAGCCCGAGCCCGGTGCCCTTCGGCTTGGTCGTCACGTAAGGATCGAATACCTGGCTCACCGAGCCCGTGTTGAAGCCGGGCCCGTTGTCCTCGACGTTAATCTGCGCAAAATCGACGCCATCGACCTCGGCGGCGCAAACCTGTACGTCGATGCGGCCGTCGGGCGTGTTCTCGAGCGCCTCGATGGCGTTTCGCATCAGGTTGTGCAGAATCTGCCGCAAGCGGCCGATATCGGCATCGTTCAGGGGCATGCTCGGGTCCGACGTCACCACGATTTCGATCGTGGGATCCTGTGCGCGATACAGGTCGACCACCTCGGCAACGAGCTTGTCGAGGTCGAAGCGGCCGATGTCGATGTTCGGTGCACGCGCGTAATCGCTGAAGGCGTTGACCATCTCCTTCATCGATTCGACCTGCTGCACGATCGTGTGCGTCGCACGGTCGAGCACCTGCGATTCTTCCTCGGTCATCGAGTCCAGGTACTTGTGCCGCAGCCGTTCCGCCGACAGTTGTATCGGCGTCAATGGGTTCTTGATTTCATGTGCGAGGCGCCGCGCCACTTCGCCCCATGCGGCGTCGCGCTGTGCCTGCAACAGCGCCGTGATGTCGTCGAAGACGATGACATAACCCGTCGGCCGGTCCTCGTCGGACGGCAGCGCCGTACACGCACAGGTCAGCACCCGGCGTCCGACCTCGCCGCGCAGCACGACCTGTTCGCGCCACTCGGTCTCCCCTGCGTTCAGGTGCACCATTGCGACGTCGACGAACTGTTCGAGAAGCGGCTCGTCTTTGGCGACGTCCACGAGCAGTTCACCGACGCGATTCTCGAGCTTGACGTCGAGAATCGCGCCCGAGGCCTGGTTCGCGGTGCGTATGCGCAGTTTTGAGTCGAGAGCGACCACGCCCGTGGACAATCGTGCGAGGATAATCTCGAGATTGGCGCGCTCGGCCTCCACGAGTGCCTGGCTAAGGCTCGCCTGGCGACGTGCCTCGGCGAGGCGCTGTGTCATGTCGTTGAACGAACTGATCAGAAACCCGATTTCGTCGCGCGAAGGCGTCGGCAGCCGCGTGTCGAAATCGCCTTTGGCAACCGCCCGGGTGCCCGCGACGAGATCCTGTATCGGCGCCACGAGACGCCGTGACAGCACGAATGCGCCGTAAATCGCGGCGAGCAGACTCAACATCAGCACGACGGCAAGCGTCAGCGTCAGGGAGTTCTTCAGCGGCTCACGCAGGAACACGAGCTGCTGATACTCGGAAAGCGACTTCTCGACGCCGCTGATCATGCGTCCCAGCCGCTCCGCGACGGGGAAATAGGCCTGGATAACGCCGGCCGGTTCGGCGCGGCCGCGCAGCCTGAACAGAACCGCGGTCCGAATTTCGTAGCCACCGTCCTCGAGCGGGTACAGATTGACGAACGGGCGGTTCTGCTGCGTCTGCAACATGACTTCGTCGCTCAAGGGTTTCGGCAACGATGCCGACGGTCTGGAAAAGCTCGTCGCGATTACGCGTGCATTCGGCCCGAACAGGGTCATTTCGCTCGCACCGCTCTCGCGGCGCAGCATACTGAGCTCGAACACGATCTGCCGCTCGCCGACCTCGCTGAGCCTGCGGGCAACCTGCTCCGTGGCATAGAGATACTCGCGTTTCTGAATATCGAGCACGGCCTGGCTGAGCTCCAGCGCGCTGTCCAGTCCGTCTTCCACTTCGACGTTGAACCATGAGTCGATGCCGCGATTGATGAACTGGTATGAAAAATAGAACACGACGAGCAGCGGTAGCACGGCGAGTCCGACGAACATGCCGACGATGCGAGCCTTGAGTCTGGCGCCCGGCACATTGGTCCGATATTCGCGCAGCAGGCGGCCGAGATTGCCGACCATCAGGGCGAACAGCACCAGAACGCCGACAACGTTGATCGATAGAATCACGATATGCAGACGGCCGAAGTCGGCCGAGTTTTGCGAGGTGCGGCTCAGCAAGAAAAGCGCAACGAGCGCCAGGCCGACGCCGAACATGGCGAAAACCGTAACGCCGACCCGCTTTATCGTTCTAATGTCCACTCTAGCCATTCACTTTGAAGCTGCCACTGGCTGCGCCAGAAAAACAGCAGGCGCAGCGGCGCCGGGTATTGCTGCGTTTGCAACATCGCCCGCACGCGGATTCGATAGAGCTTGCCCGGCGCGAGCAACGCATCGTCGATGATCGGCAGGCTGGTAATTCGCCCGAGGTTGTTCAATGCGGAATACAGGGTCGCAAACGAATCCTGATGGCCGCTGTTGAGATTGCGCACGATGTAGCGCTGGCTCAGCGGCCGGTACTCGAGTTCGAAGCGCACTTCGAGTTCGGCATCGAGCGCATCCATGTAAAAACGCCGTTTCCGGATGAGCTGCGTTTGCAGCTCGATCGTCAGGGGAACGCCGTTGTTGAGCGCTGCGAGCGCTTCGCTCGACAGCACGAGCTGCAGCCGCGCATCGAGTACATGTACACCCTGTTGCAGCGACGTCGAGGCGGACCGGACTTCGAAGTAGCCCTCGCGCTCGATCGGCTGTTGTGCAACGCCCGCCACCGCCAGCAGCATGACGAGCAGCGCCACAACCCGGCGCCGGTCGATCACTGGGTGACTCCGAGATGGCATCATTGTTATCAGGCGACCTTTTCGAGGCAGGCGTAGTAGAAACCGTCCATGCCGGCGGTTCCCGGCAAGACCTGGTAGCCGCAGGTCTTGCGCCGCATTACATCGCGCATGTTGTTATTTTGCAACGTATCGCCCTCCCGCGCGTCGGATACCGTGTCGAGAAACGCCCGGACCACGGCGTCGTTCTCGCTCGAAAACACCGAACAGGTGGCGTACAGCAGACAGCCGCCGGGCGCAAGCAGTCTCCAGAGTGCGTGCAGCATGGCGGCTTGCCGCCCGGCCAGCGCATCGATGTCCGCGGCGCGGCGCAAACACTTGATATCGGGGTGGCGCCGTATCACGCCGCTCGCCGAACAGGGCGCATCGAGCAAGATGCCGTCGAACGCCTGTTCGTTCCACCACTCATCGGGTTTCGATGCGTCGCCACGGCAAACGGTTGCAGTCACGCCCACCCGGTCGAGGTAGGCGCGCAGCCGATCGAGGCGCCCGGCGTCGATATCCACACAGGTCAGATCGATGTCGTCTCCGGCAAGTTCCTTCAAATGCGCGCTCTTGCCGCCGGGCGCGGCGCAGGCATCGAGAATGCGACCGCCCGTGCGCGCCATGAGCCATGCGGCCGCGATCTGCGCGGCGGCATCCTGCACGGAGACGTCGCCCTCGGCGAATCCCGGCAGGTCGGTGACCGGCACGGCGGCGGCCAGGCGCAGCGCCTGGTCGAAGCCCGCCAGGCCCCTGGCCTCGATACCTTGTCGCTCGAGCCGCTGCCGATAAGCTTCGAGCGAACGGCGCTGCCGGTTCACGCGCAGCCACATCGGCGCCTGCGCGTTGTTGGCATCGAGTATCGCCTGCCAGTCGGACGGCCAGTCGCGCCGCAGCAGGTCGATCATCCACTGGGGGTGATTGAAGCGTGCGGTTTCGGCCGCCGGCGCGCGATTCGCGAGGTCCTCGCGCATGAAGCGACGCAGGACGGCGTTGAGCAGCCCCGCGTGTTTCGGTCGCCGCAACAGGCGCGCCGCCTCGACCGTGGTCGAAACGGCAGCATGGTCGGGAACGCGCGTCGCGGCGAGTTGATACAGGCCTACGGCCAGCAATGCCCGCACGACGCTGTCGCGCTTTTTGAGCGGCCGGTCGAGCAGGGATTCTGCCCAGGCCTCGAGTTGCCAGTGGTGCCGCAGGCAGCCGTAGCACAGCTTTCTCAGCAGCGCGCGGTCGGCCGCCGGCAGGTCCTTCTCGGCATCGGCGAGCGCCGCATCGAGCGACCGGCCGCGGGACAGCACCGCGTCGATGGCTTCGGCAGCGGCGGCACGCGTGCGCGCGGCATTGGCGTTGTCGGTCACCGCCGTTCAGTCCAGCGTTCGGCCCGCAAGCGCCGGGGTCGCCGAGAAATCGGCGACGTCGGTTGCCCGCCCGCCGGGACGCTGCAACCTCAGCAGTACGAGCGAGGCGTCGCCGCAGGCGACGACGACGCCCTGTTGCGACACGGCGAGGACACGGCCGGGCGCACTCCCGTCGCCGCCGTCCTCGCCGAGTGACGCGCGCCAGCATTTGATGCGCTCACCCGCGTGCATGAACCAGGCCCCCGGCACCGGGTTGTAGGCGCGCACGCGACGCAGCAGTTCGTCTGCCGGAAGCGACCAGTCAAGCCGTGCATCGCCCGTCGAGATCTTTCCCGCGTACGTCGCGCGCGACTCATCCTGCGGCCGGGCCTCGATGTCGCCGGCGAGGATTGCATCGAGTCGGTCCACCAGAAACCGGCCGCCAAGGGCCGCCAGGCGCTCGAGCAGTTCACCCGCCGTCTCACGATCCCCGATGTCGGTCGCCACGGCGTCGAAAACGGGTCCGCAATCGAGCCCCGCCGTCATGGACATGAGACTGATACCGGTGCGCCTGTCACCTGCGAGTATGGCGGCCTGTATCGGTGCGGCGCCGCGCCATCGCGGCAGCAACGAGGCGTGCACGTTGAGACACCCGTGCGGAGGAATATCGAGTACGGCCTGCGGCAGCAACAAGCCATACGCCGCAACGATCATGACATCGGGATGCATGGCCGCGATCGATTCGCGTGCCTCGGCGGTCTTGAGTGTCGCCGGCTGCAGGACGGGAATGCCGGTCGCGACGGCGAACCGCTTGACCGGGCTTTCGCGCACTTTCAGCCCGCGCCCGGCGCGCCGGTCCGGCTGCGTCAAGACCGCAATCGGCCGGCGCCCCGCTTCGACGAGCGACTCGAGCGAGGCGAGCGCGAATTCCGGCGTACCGGCAAATAGCACTCTGGGGTTTTTCATGCGCTGCGGGGCCGCGTGCGGATCGTCTGCGATTCGTCGCGTTCCGGAGTTACATTACCGCCGCCGCCGCGTGATGGCGGCGGTCGCGTTCGAGGCGCTTGCGAATCCGGCTGCGCTTGGCCTCGGACAAATAGTCGACGAACAACTTACCCTCGAGATGATCCATCTCGTGCTGGATACATACCGCCAGCAGGCCCTCCGCTTCGAGTTCGGCGTCGACGCCTTCGCGATCCAGGTAACTGACACGAATATGCCCGGCGCGCTCGACCTCCTCGTAGTAGCCCGGCACCGACAGGCAGCCCTCCTCGGTGACGGCGACGCCGTCTTTCTCCAGTATGCGGGGATTCACGAGTGCATGCGGCGCGGACTTGTCGGCGGACACATCCGCGACCAGTACGCGCTTGTGGACGTCGACCTGTGTCGCCGCAAGCCCGATACCGGGCGCCGCGTACATCGTTTCGAGCATGTCGTCGATGAGTTCTCGGATCGAGTCGTCGACGGCCTCGACGGGGGCCGCCTTTTTTCGAAGGCGGGGATCCGGAAACTCCAAAATTTTAAGTTTTGTCATAATATTGCGTCGCAAGCGGTAGTCCGCGAAGTCTCAATGTAGGGCCGGTTCTCGGGATTGAAAGCGTTCATTTCTCGCGAGTCTATCGAACAAATTCACCTAAATGTTTGACTTCATTGAATAAGATGTCAGACAATGCGCCGAGGATTTAGTCGCGCAAAGCCGTTTCCAGGGCCGGAACTGTGACGTGTTTGGCAGCCCCGACCTGCCTGGGGCGACATATTATAGCAATGCCTGAAAAGCATACGTTTTCACGACGAAGGGAGCGCCCCAGACATCATGTTTCAAGAGAAACTCAGCCCGATTAGCGGGCTGCGGCTGACCGCCGTCTTACTCACAACCCTGTTTGCCGGATGCTCCATGAACCCGTTTTCGGGCGACGCCGAGCCGCGCCGGGCACCCGCGATGGCCCAGGCGTCGGCACCGGCTCCGGCCGCGACGAATCGTCCGGCGCCCGAGCCCTACCAACCCGCGCTGGTGCGCGTCAGCGAACCGGTGCCGCTCGCGAGCGGGGCGCCAAACGAGTACGTCGTCAAACCTGGCGACACGCTCTGGGACATCGCCGCGACGTTTCTCAGGGATCCCTGGTTCTGGCCCGAGATCTGGTACGTCAACCCGGACATCGTAAATCCGCACCTGATTTATCCGGGCGACGTACTCGGGCTCGTTTACATAGACGGCCAGCCGCGCATAACCAACGTGCGCGCATCGACCTACCGCTTGTCGCCGCAGGCGCGCGTCAGCCCGATCTCGGAGTCCATCAACAGTATTCCCTACGAGTCGATCTCAGCGTTCCTCTCGTCCGGCATGGTGCTCGCAAAAGACGAAGTCGACGACCTGCCCTACATGATCGCGTCGCGTGGCGACCACATGATCGCCGCCGCCGGCAATGACATCTATGTTCGCGGCGCCGCGGGCGATGAGCCCGGTACGCGTTACAGCGTGGTCCACATCGGCGACCCGCTCGTCGATCCCGACGACAACCGTGTCATCGGCTACCAGGGCATCTGGGTCGGCGAAGGCACGGTTCGCCGCCGCGGCGACCCCGCGACGTTCCGGCTCAATGATACGAGCCAGGAGGCGAAGGAGGGCGACCGGCTCGTCCCCGAGGTGGTCGACATCGCACTGAACTTCATGCCGAAGGCGCCCCGTACCGCCGTCGACGGTCGCATCATTTCCGTCGAGGGGGGCGTGACGCAGATCGGCCAGTACCAGGTCGTCGTCATCAACCGTGGCGGTCGCGACGGTCTTGGCGTCGGCGACGTCCTGACCGTCTTCCAGGCCGGCCGCAAGGTCCGCGACCGCATCGGCGGAGGCAGGGTCAAGCTGCCCGACGAGGAAGCAGCGACGGTCATGATCTTCAAGTTGTATGATGACATCAGTTACGGGCTCGTGATGGAAGCCACACAGGCCGTGCACATTCACGACGCGGTTCGCAACCCGACGTGACCCGCAAGCCGTAGCGTTCGCAACGATGAAACGGCGCCACTGGCGCCGTTTTTTTTGAATCCCCGCACTACGTCGAGATTGGCGCAGGATTCAGGGGCCTTGCGCGGGTATCATGCAGGCAGTGAGTGCCGTTGCCCAAGATCCCGATGCCCGCACGCGCGAATGGCTGCAGGACGACCTGCACTCGCTCGTGGCTTTCGGCGCGGCCGACTACCCCGAGCTCCTGAGCCAGCTCCCCGATCCGCCGCAGCTTTTATATGTGAGGGGAGATTCGTCCGTTCTGCACCTGCCGTCACTCGCCATCGTGGGCAGCAGGAACCCGACCGGCGGCGGTGCGCGCAACGCATTCGAATTCGCGCGCTACCTCGGCCGCAACGGATTTTGCATCGTCAGTGGCCTGGCGCAAGGCATCGATGCCGCGGCACACCGCGGCGCGCTCGACGCGGGCGCTGCAACCGTTGCGTTCCTGGGTCACGGCATCGACATCGTTTATCCCGCGCAGAATCGCGATCTCGCCGCGGCCATTGCCGAGCACGGCGCACTCGTTAGCGAGTACCCACTCGGCTCGCAGCCGCGCAAGGCGTATTTCCCGCAGCGCAACCGGCTGATCAGCGGGCTGTCACTGGGGACGCTGGTCGTGGAGGCGGCGCAACGCAGCGGCTCGCTGATTACGGCGCGGCTCGCGGCGGAGCAGGGGCGTGAGGTTTTTGCGCTGCCGGGGTCGATACATAACCCGCTGGCGCGCGGCTGCCACCGCCTGATTCGCGACGGCGCGAAGCTCGTCGAATCCGCCCGCGACATCGTCTCGGAGCTTGCCCCGCTCACGGGCCATGTGCGCCAAATCGCCGAGGAATCGTGCGCAACCCCCGCCGCGTCCGAACGCTATGACGCAGAGTATGTAAAACTGCGCGGGCATCTGGGCCACGATCCCGCTAGCATAGACGATCTCGCAGTAGCGTCGGGTTTGACGGCCGCGGAGGTTTCCTCCATGCTTCTGATCCTGGAGCTGGACGGAATCGTGGAAAAACTGCCCGGCGGACGGTACGCACTTCTGTCTTGACCTACGGACCTGCAACCGGGTCTTTAATATTAAGGATATGGAGCCGCTCCAGGAATGAAAGAGAACGTGCTCGACGTGCTCATGTATCTGTTCGAGACTTACGTCGATACCGAGGAAGACCCCGAACCGGACCAGAACGAACTCCGCATGGAGCTGTCGCGCGCCGGCTTCGGCGATGCGGAAATCGACCGTGCGCTCGACTGGCTCGACGGTCTGACCGACCGCCACGACAATCTCGTCTTCAACGTGCAGACGCCGCACGGCACCCGCATCTTCAACGACCTCGAGCTCGAACGCCTCGACGTTCCCTGCCGCGGCTACATTACCTACCTCGAACAGATCGGAATTCTGTCGGCGTCGCAGCGTGAAATCCTTGTGGACCGGTTGCTTGCGCTCGACACGCACGACATCGACGTGGAACAGATCAAGTGGGTCGTGCTCATGGTTCTCTTCAGCCAGCCCGGCCAGGAAATCGCTTACGCGCGCATGGAAGATCTTGTATTCGAGGAGGAGAGCGGGATCGTCCACTGACGACATCGAAGCGCGGTCGCCGGGCCGGATTTCTTGACACACCGTCGCCAAGCATGTAATTGAACCGCGGCATTGCCCGCGGTTTTTTCTGGGCCGCGACATCTTATCCCGAAGCTCAAACGAGATATGTCACGAAATCTGGTCATCGTCGAGTCGCCCGCGAAAGCGAAAACCATCAGCAAGTACCTCGGTAAGGACTTCGAGGTGCTGGCCTCGTATGGACACGTGCGCGACCTCGTACCCAAAGAAGGCGCCGTGGACCCGTCCCAGGGCTACGCGATGAAGTACCAGGTCATCGAGAAAAACCAGAAGCACGTCAACGCGATCATCCGGGAACTCAAGAAATCGGACGCGCTGTATCTCGCAACCGACCCGGATCGCGAAGGTGAAGCGATTTCCTGGCATCTAATCGAGCTGCTGAAGGAAAAGAACGTGCTCGACGACAAGCCGGTACACCGCGTCGTTTTCCACGAAATCACGAAGAACGCCGTCCAGCATGCAATCGACAATCCTCGCGAGCTGTCGGGCGACCTGGTCGGTGCGCAGCAGGCGCGGCGCGCGCTCGACTACCTCGTGGGCTTCAACCTGTCGCCGTTGCTGTGGAAAAAAGTGCAGCGGGGACTGTCGGCGGGGCGCGTACAGAGTCCCGCTCTACGTATGATCGTCGAGCGCGAGAAGGAGATCGAAGCGTTCAAGGCACGCGAGTACTGGAGCGTCGAAGCCGATGTCAGCAAGGACAAGCAAACGTTTCTCTCGCGCCTCGTCGCCTACAAGGGCGACAAGGTCGAACAGTTCAGCATTACGAACGAGGCCCAGGCGCGCGAGGTCGAAAAAACCCTGGCCACGGCGGCCGGCGGCCGACTCACGGCCGTCAGCATCAAAAAGCGCCAGCGGCGGCGCAATCCGACGGCGCCGTTTACAACGTCGACGTTGCAACAGGAAGCCTCTCGCAAACTCGGCTTCAATACGCAGCGCACGATGCGCGTCGCGCAAAAACTCTACGAAGGAATGGAGCTTCCCGGCGAAGGCAACGTCGGACTCATTTCATACATGCGCACGGACTCGGTAACGCTCGCCGACGCCGCGGTCGAGGAAATTCGTGCAACGATCGCCGAACGCTACGGCAAGGAAAACGTCCCGGACGAGCCACGCAAATACAAGAACAAGTCAAAAAACGCGCAGGAAGCGCACGAGGCGATCCGTCCCACCTCCGCCGCGCGTACGCCGGAGTCGTTGCGGGGCGCTCTCGACAGCGACCAGTTCAAACTGTATTCGCTGATCTGGAAACGCACGATGGCCTGTCAGATGATTCCGGCGGTTTTCGACACGGTCGCGATCGAATTGGCGGCGGGGCCCGCGGACGACGGACACCGTTTTCGGGCGAATGGCTCGGTCCTCGTCGTGCCCGGATTCATGGCCGTCTACCACGAAGGCCGGGACGACAGCGAGGACGATGACGGCGACCGGCTGTTGCCGGAAGTCGCCGAAGGCGACGTCGTCGCGCTCGAGGAGCTGCGTCCGGAACAGCATTTCACCGAGCCGCCGCCGCGTTTTACGGAGGCGAGCCTCGTCAAAACGCTCGAGGAATACGGCATAGGCCGGCCGTCCACGTACGCGAGCATCATCGCGACGCTCAAGAACCGCGAGTACGTGGAAGTCGACGCCAAGCGCTTTTTCCCGACAGACATCGGTCGCATCGTCAACGGCTTTCTGACGGAGCATTTCACCCAATACGTCGATTACGACTTTACGGCCCGTCTGGAGGACGATCTCGACGCCGTCTCGCTCGGCGAACAGGACTGGGTGCCGTTGCTCGACAAGTTCTGGCGCCCGTTTCACAAACTCTGCGAGGAGAAGGAAAGCTCGGTAACGCGCGAACAGGTTGCAATGGCGCGCGAGCTCGGCACCGACCCGAAGAGCGGTAAACCCGTGACGGTGCGCATGGGCCGCTACGGACCGTTCGTTCAGATCGGCACCAAGGACGACGAGGAAAAGCCGAAGTTCGCCGGCCTCAAACCGGGCCAGAAGATGGACGACGTCGCACTCGATGAGGCGCTCGAGCTCTTCAAGCTGCCGCGCAAACTCGGCAAGACGGCCGACGGCGAGGCCGTCTCGGCGAGTATCGGGAGGTTCGGCCCGTACGTGCGCTACGGCGACAAGTACGTATCGATTCGCGGCGACGATCCATACACGATCGATTTGCCCCGCGCGCTCGAATTGATCGAAGAGAAGAAAATCGCGGATGCGAACCGCATCATTCTCGATTTCGAGGACGACGGCATTCAGGTACTGAATGGCCGCTATGGGCCGTATGTCACGAACAAGGAAAAGAATGCGCGGGTACCCAAGGATCGGGACCCCAAGACCCTGACTCTCGAAGAATGCAAGGCACTGCTCGAAGCGGCGCCCGCTCGCGGCCGCCGCGGCAAGAAAAAGGCGGCGAAGAAAAAGACCACGAAGAAAACGGCTAAAAAGAAGGCGGCGAAAAAGAAGCCCCGCAAGAAGGCGGCGAAAAAGAAGACGGCGCAAAAGAAAACTTCAGCCAAAAGCCCGAGCGCGCCGGAGGCCGGGAAAATCCTCGCCAGCAAGACGGGCGAATAGCGCCCCGCGCTGCAACGGTCAGGCCGGAGCGGGCGCGCATCGATGAGGATCTCGATCAAACGGGCCGCGGAGGTGTTGCTCGGTGGGGGCGTCATCGCGTATCCGACGGAGGGCGTATTCGGATTGGGCTGCCTGCCGGACGATGCCGCCGCCGTTCGGCGCGTGCTTGCGATCAAGCGCCGCGATCCACGGAAAGGCCTGATTCTGGTCGCGGCCTCCGTCGCGGAGCTTCGCGGGTGGGTTGCCACCGCCGATCTCGATGCCCTGCCGCCGCCGGACCCGGCGGCTCCCGTGACCTGGATCACGAATCCCGGGCCGCGCGTCACGCCGTTACTACGTGGCAGCAATAAAGGCCTGGCCGTACGCCTGACCCTGCACCCCGTGGCAAGCCGACTCTCCCTGGCTGCCGACTCGCCGCTCGTGTCGACGAGCGCGAACCTGTCCGGCCGGCCGGTCGTGCGCAACAAGATCCTGTTGCGCCGCCAGTTCGGACCTCTAGTAGACTACATCGTGCCGGGCGATTGCGGCATCAATCGCGGCCCGTCCGAAATTCGACAACTGCGCGATGGCCGCGTGCTGCGGCCGACAACCCCATGATCGAAACGAGCGTCGTAAAAGAATACCTGCTACGCCTGCAACAACGCATCGTTGCCGAACTCGAGCAACTCGACGACGGCGGGCGGTTTCGCGAGGATACCTGGGAGCGTGCGGACGGCGGCGGCGGTCTCAGCCGGGTACTCAAAGACGGTGGCGTATTCGAACAGGCGGGCGTCAATTTCTCGCACGTTCACGGCCGCGAGTTGCCGCCATCGGCGACCCGTAACCGCCCGGACCTCGCCGGCCAGGGATTCGAGGCGCTCGGCGTGTCGCTCGTGCTGCACCCGCACAATCCCTACGTGCCGACGACCCATGCCAACTTCAGGCTGTTCGTCGCCGGCGACGGCAGTTGGTGGTTCGGCGGCGGCTACGACCTCACGCCCTACTATCCGTACCTGGAGGACGTCGTGGAATGGCACCGGACGGCGAGAGACGCCTGCACAGTACTCGGCGGAGATGCCTATGCCAGGTACAAACAATGGTGCGACGAGTACTTTTATCTCAAGCACCGCGGCGAGACGCGTGGCGTCGGCGGCTTGTTTTTCGATGATCTCAATCAACCCGATTTCGACACCTGTTTTCGCTTCGTGCGATCGGTCGGGGACAGCTTCATGACGGCGTACGCCCCTATCGTGCAGCGACGATCTGAGCAGCCGTTCGGCGAACGCGAGCGCGAGTTTCAACTCTATCGGCGCGGCCGTTACGTCGAGTTCAACCTCATTTACGATCGCGGCACCGTGTTCGGCCTGCAGTCCGGCGGCCGTACGGAATCCATCCTGATGTCCCTGCCGCCGCGGGTTCGCTGGGAATACGACTGGAAGCCGGAACCGGGTTCTCCGGAGGAGACGCTGTACCGGGACTACCTGCGACCCGGAGACTGGCTGGGAGATGCGAATTGAGCGGCGCCGTGCGCCCGTTTCACCTGGCCGTTCCCGTCGACGACCTCGGCGCGGCGCGCGAATTCTACTGTGGGATTCTCGGCTGCAGCACGGGACGCACGGCCGCGCGCTGGATCGATCTGAATTTTTTCGGTCACCAGGTGACCTTGCATCTCGTGGATACCCCCGCCGAGGCGCCTGCCGACAACGCGGTCGACGGCGATGCGGTGCCCGCGCGGCATTTCGGCGTCGTTCTTGCAATGAGCGACTGGCAGGAACTCGCTCAGCGACTCGAGGCCGCCGAGGTGGATTTCCTGATAAGCCCGAGGATTCGTTTTGCAGGCGAGGTCGGAGAGCAGGCCACGATGTTTTTTCGCGACCCGGCCGGCAATGCGCTGGAATTCAAGGGATTCGCGGACCTGTCGCAGCTCTTCGCATCGGCGTAGGCCGCCGCCGTCCCGGCGGCGCGCAAGGGCTCGAGCGTCGCGGATTTTCTTTGGCGTGGCCCGGTGGTAACGTGGAGTCTCGGCCGCATCGGTCGCGGCGGTGGTAAACGATGGCCTGGATCGAAGAAATCGAAATCGATAATGCCGGCGGCGAACTTGGCGAGACGTATGCGCGGCTGATCGAAAAACGCGGCAAGGTTTCGAACATCCTCAAAGTTCACAGCCTGAACCCGCCGTCGTTGAACAATCATCTCGATCTTTACATGACCGTCATGTTCGGCAAATCAGGCCTGAGCCGCGCCGAACGCGAAGCAATTGCCGTGGTCGTGTCCGCAAGCAACGAATGCGCATATTGCGTCGCTCACCACGCGGAGGCACTGAAACGATACGTGCACGACGACGAAGCGCTGGCCCTGCTCGCGAGCGCCGACGGACTCGAGACGCTCGAGCCGCGGCTCAGCAGCATCGTCCGGCATGCCGAAAAACTGACGTCGGCGCCCGCGGCAATGACCGAGAGCGACCTCGACGAGCTGCGTGCGGTCGGACTGGACGACAGGGACATCCTCGACCTTACGCTGGTGGCGGCCTATTTCAATTTCGTCAATCGCATCGCGATGGGCCTTGGCGTCGCAATGTCGAACGAGGAAATCGCCGGCTATCGCGATGACGAGGCGCCCGCGCGGTAGAGTGCCGTGGCGAGACCTTGCCACGTTTGCCAGTATGCTAGATTGCCGAAAAATCCACGACTTGTGGCACGCCTTGAAACCCACCCGTTACCTGCTGCTAATCGCCGCCATGTCGGCGTCCGCCCCGGGCGTCGCTGACGCCGTATCGCCGCTCACCGACGGCGGCGCCCCAAACAACATACGCCTGGCCGGCACCGAAAACCCCGCCCTGCAAAAAGTGTATATCGTTCAGCTGCACGCACCCGCGGCGGCCCAGCGCTATGCCGGGGTGGCGCGCACGGCGAAGAAGGCCGGGCATGACGCCGGGCGAGCGCGTTTCGACAAGAACGCCTCCATCGTGCAGGACTACACGCGAAGACTCGCGATCGACCAGGAGAAGGTCCTCTCCACGGCGGGCGACGGCGTCGAGAAACTCTACAGCTACGTATACGGCCTGAACGGTTTTGCGGCTCGCATGACCCCCGCACAGGCGCACCGGCTCGAGGGCAATCCACAGGTGTTGCGCGTCTGGGAAGACGAGATTCGCCCGCTCGCGACCAATTTCAGCCCCGAGTTCCTGGACCTGTTCGCTGCCGACGGCGGCCTGCGCGGCGGCGAGGGACTCGACGGCGAGGACATCGTCATCGGCTTCATCGACAGCGGCATCTATCCCGAGCATCCCGCGCTCGAGGACACCCGGGAGGCCGACCGGCCGCGTATCTGCAAGAGCAGCTGGGCGGAGAACACTTTGCTTGGACGCTGGTTGTGCCGCAGGTACCGGCGCGCTGCCGACCTCGTCGTGTATACGCCGCCCGAGGGCTGGAACGGTGCGTGCGAGACCGGCGAGCAATTCGCAACGACTGCCTGCAATAACAAGCTCATCGGGGCCCGCTGGTTCGTCAGCGGCGCCGAATCCTCCGGCCAGATCGATGCCGGCGAAATTCGCTCGCCCCGGGACGTGGACGGTCACGGCACGCATACGGCGACGACCGCGGCGGGTAATCGGGTCACGGCGTCCATATTCGGCACACAGATCGGAACCGTGCAGGGCATGGCTCCGCGTGCGCGGGTAGCCGCCTACAAGGCGTGCTGGCTGCGCCCCGGCGCACAACGCGCGTCGTGCAATTCGTCCGACCTCGCCAGCGCGATCGACGCGGCCGTGGCGGACGGCGTCGACATTATCAACTATTCGGTCGGCAGCTCGCTCGCGCGCATCTCGGCGCCCGACGACATTGCGCTGCTCGCGGCGGCGAAAGCGGGGGTGTTCACCGTGGTCGCGGCCGGTAACGAGGGCCCGAACCTCGGCACCGTCGGCTCCCCGGCCGGCGGACCCTGGGTGATCACCGCGGGTGCATCGAGCCGCGACGGACAGACGTCGCTCGAGGCCATGCAGATCGATGCGCCCGCCGCGATCGCGGGCAAATACGAAGTCCGCGAGGCGAGTTTCACGCCGCGGCTCAAGGATCGCGACCCTATCGAGGGCCAGCTGGTGCTCGCCGATGACGGCGAAGACACGCTCGCCAACGGCGACGCGGGTACGACGTCCGACGCATGCGAAACCCTGATCAACGAGGACGCGATCGCGGGAAGTATCGCGCTGATCCAGCGGGGCGGCTGCGACTTCGACGCCAAGGTTGCGCGCGCCGCCGATGCGGGCGCGATCGCGGCGGTCGTCTTCAATCTTGCGGACCCGCCCGTCGTCATGAACGGCACCAGCGGCCTGTCCGACATACCCGCCCTGATGGTCGGCCAGTCCGACGGCATGCTGTTTATCGAACAATTCGACGCCGGCAACGACATCAGCGCCGTACTCGACAAGGGCTTTTTGCTGACGGAGGAAGAAACCGGCAACGTCATGGCGACGTTTTCGGCGCGCGGCCCCGGCCCGGTACAGGACATTCTCAAGCCCGACGTCACCGCGCCCGGAGTCAGGATTCTCGCGGGCTTTACGCCGGATGCCGTCAACGCGACGCCCGACGAGTCCTACGCCTATCTGAGCGGGACATCGATGTCGACGCCGCATGTCGCCGGCGTTGCCGCGCTGCTCATGCAGGCGCATCCGGAATGGACCCCTGCGGCCCTCAAATCCGCACTGATGACCAGCGCCCGTCAGTCCGTCGATGCCCCCGGCGGCATGACGGAGGCAAATGGGTTCGACTTCGGCGCGGGACATATCGTGCCGAACGAGGCACTGAATCCCGGCCTCGTCTACGATGCGGGTGGCGACGATTATGACGCTTTCGCCTGCGGCTTCGATTTCGAAGCCATACCCGCATCGCGCTGCGACGCCCTCGAAGCCGCCGGCCTGTCGTTCCTCGCGCGCGATCTGAACCAGCCGTCGATCTCGATTTCACGGCTCGCAAATCAGGAAACGGTCACGCGCCGCGTCACAAACGTCAGTGATGAATCCGCAAACTTCAGCGTGTCCATAACGCCTCCGGTCGGGATCGGGGTTACCGTCGATCCGCCGACGCTCGCGCTCGCTCCGGGCCAGTCGGCGAGTTTCGCGGTCAGTCTTGCGTACGAGTCGGGTCCGCTCGATTTGTGGCGCTTCGGGTCACTGGCATGGACCAGCGACGAAAAAACGGTGCGCAGCACCATCGCGGTCCGGCCGGTCACGGTGACGGCGCCGGCCGAAGTGACGTCTTTCGGCGGCAGCGGCTCCGTCGAATTCGACGTCGAGTTCGGCTATACGGGCATGTACAGCCCGCGGGTTCACGGCCTGCGACTACCGCTCGTTATCGACGGCTTCGTCGACAACGACCCGACCAAGCTGTTCACGTTCCGCTCCACCGACGGCGTCACCGCGCATTTGATCGACGTGCCCGCGGACCAGCTTTATGCGCGCTTTGCGCTGTTCGATGCCCTTACGGACGGCGATGACGATCTCGATATGTACGTCTATTTCTGTCCCGACACGATCAACTGTTCTCGCATCGGCGAGTCCGGCGAGCCGACGTCGCAGGAACGCTTCGACATCTTTCAGCCGGGCGCCGGGCGCTACGCCGTCCTGATACACGGCTTCGAAACCGATCAGGTAGCGGGCGGTCCGGGCGCGAACTATAAGCTCACGGCCTGGTCCTTCGGCCGACTTGACGACCGGGGCAACATGACCGTCAGCGCGCCGTCCTTTGTCAGCACGGGCACGACCGAGACGATCACCGTCGACTGGACGAACCTGACGTCGAATACGATCTATTTCGGCGGCATATCGCACAACACGCCGTCGGGGCTGTCCGGCCTTACGCTGATTACGATCGGTAATTAGCCCGGATACCGCACGAGGGCGGCGCCAATCCGAAATGGGCGTTCGAGCCCGCAGGGCTAAGATGCTCCTGCGGGCCCGGATATCGTTCGAGGGGGGCCCTTTCCGAAGCAGCCGTTCGAGCCCGCAGGAGCATC
>JBFISV010000018.1:0-17578 GCA_041608415.1 Woeseiaceae bacterium | reverse complement strand
CGCAATTTGCCGCGCGCTGTTGCGCGACGGCCGGCTGCCCGCCCACTTTACCGAGATCGACTACTGTATCGCCTGTCGCAATGCCGGCTCCCTGCGCGAACTCGTCGAGCTCGTGCACCTCATCACGGGTCTCGGCAGGACGCTCGAATCCCTGATAGACATCCCGATGATCGGCATGACGCTACGGGCTATGCGAGCACCGGCGCACGCGACGGGATTCGGTGCACTGCAGGAGTTTCTCGAAAAGGGCTATACGACGTTCAGGCAGATTCCCGACATCGATCATTTCCTCAGCGAAATCGAGGAGCGGATGGTCCACGTGTTCACGCGCATTTATACCGCGCCGCTGAACGAGCTCCGCGAGGAAATGCGCACCGGAGTTCGCTGAGCTTTGCGAGGTTTGCGGCGTCACACTGCCCGCGCGCAATGTCGACTTTGCCCCGGGGCCGCGACGCGCTCACAGCTCCATGGCCGTCCGGCGCCGCGCGTCGCCGCAACATCGTTTCTCGAGTGCGTTTATACTGGCTGCGTTCCGTGGAACTGATCGGGCAGGACTATGAGCGTGTATCGAAACGCCGTCGCACTCGCCGCGCTGGCAGCAGCGTATTCGAGCCTCGTGGCCGCCGAAGAGAAGCCGTACATGTTCGCAATCAGTCCCAACGTCGCCTACGTCACAGGCGGCAGTTTCGATGAGGCTGGCGGCAACGGCCGCGTCGAGCTCAACGACTCGAACGCCCGGGGGCTTATATTCAATATGCTCGCCAACCCCAACGGTCAGTACGAATTGCTCTATTCCCGCCAATCGACCGATGCCGACACCGAGGGTTTCCTCCCCGGCGATCCGACGATCGATATCGACATCGAGCACGTTCACCTGGGCGGAACCTATCTTTTCGACGGCGAGACGACTCGCCCGTTCGTCGCACTGACGCTCGGACTGTCCCGCTACGACCCCGGGCTCACCGAGTCGCGCTCGGAGAACTTTTTTTCCGCTTCCCTGAGCGGCGGCGTGCAGCTGTTTACCACGAGCCGGCTCGGAGCGCGGCTCGAGGCGCGCGTATTCGCCACGTTTGTCGATGACGATAGCGAACTGTTTTGCCAGAGCGATGCGGGCATCGGCGCCTGCCTGTTGCGGGTCGAGGCCAGTACCGTAACGCAATGGGAGGCCAGAGCCGGGCTGGTATTTCGGTTCTGAGCGGCAAAACCGACTGTCGACCTGCCATGTGCGGCCGGTTTTCGAGGCTCGTGTGCCTGCTTCAGTCCACGAATGCTTGCCGGTGCTGCGGCGTGCAGCAGCCAGGAGAGGCGGCGCTATACTCAGGCTTAGTCGCCGACGAAGCGCGTCGCGCGTTCGGCGCCGTGCGTCACGGCGCAGGGATCGGACCGGGGAGAGCAAATCGTGGAAAAAACAATCTGGAGAGAATCTTCGAGCGTCCACTGCATTCGCGGCTTGCTTGGGCTCGGCCTGTTCGCGCTGGTGCTCGCGGCATGCGGCGAGAAGGAACGGCCGGCGGCCGAGGTCAACTCGAAGTCGGACGCCGTACCAGCCGTGATCGGCGCAGGCGCGCTGTACGCCTGGTTGCAATATGGCAGCCACGGACTCGAGGCGCGGGCAATCGTGCCGCAGGGCACGCAGTGTCCCGCTGCCATTGTCGATGGCGCCCAAAAATCGATGAGCGTGCGGGCCGCCGCGGCAGGCACGGATTTTCCCGTTGCCTCCTGTTCGGTGTCCCTGCCCGCAACGGCGAAATCGGTCTCCGTCGGCGGTGTCGCGATGCCAGTGCCTGGCGCGGCGCCACGCCACATTCTCGTGCTCGGCGACACCGGGTGCCGGATGACGAACGGCTGGTACGAAAACTGCGACGGCAAAGGCACGGGGGTTGCGTGGAGCTTCCCGGCCGCCGCCAGGGCAGCCGCGGCCGAGGAGCCGGACCTGATCGTGCACGTCGGCGACTACGTGTACCGCGAGGCGCCGTGCGACGAGAGCAAGCAGCCCGGCTGCGCAGGATCGCCGTACGGCGATACCTGGGCCACCTGGGAGAGCGACTTCTTCGCCCCGTCGCGTCCGCTTCTGGACGTCGCGCCGTGGATCGTTACGCGCGGCAACCACGAAAACTGTGACCGCAACCATCTCGGCTGGCTGCGCTTCCTGGACGGCCGGGCGCTGAACAAATCCGAGCTTACGTCCGCCGGCTGCCCGCGTTTTTCCGATCCCTATAAAGTCGCCTTCGAAGAGATCGATTTTCTCGTACTCAACACCACAACCGATGCCGGCAAGCCCGGAGCCGTGACAAGGTATGCAGACGATTTCACAGCCGCCGCCGCACTCGTCGACCCCGGGCGTAACGCGTGGACCGTAACCCACCGTCCGTTCTGGGCCCTTGCCCCCGACTGGCGAGACCCGCTGCAGCTTTCCGCCGTCGACATGAACCTGCAAGCGGCGATCGCGCAGATGCCCGGCGGTGCGTGGCCGCCGGAGGTGGAAATGGCCCTCGCCGGGCACATCCACCTGCTCGAGACGCTGAGTTTTCCGGACGGCCGCCCGCACCAGGTAGTCAGTGGCGATGCGGGTACGGCCCAGGACTCGGCGATCACGGCGGCGGCGATTGCGAAAAATCCGCAGGCATTCGCCGCGCTCGGACTCACGCCGGGGGATTTCGAGAGTTACCACGATTTCGGCTACGTACTGCTCGACGCCGACGCTGGCGGCGGCTGGCTGGTTACCGTCAAGGACCTGGCCAGTGACGTGCTGGAGCAATTTCACCTGGAATAGCCCGGATTGCCCGGGAGTTGCCGGGCTAGTATCGCTTTACGAATTCGAATTTTCGGCCCGGCCGAAACGCGTCCAATAGCGGAATGGCGTCGTCGAGGATTTCCCGCGCAGCGAGCTGACCGGCGATCGGCGCGAGCGTCACCCCGCTGTGCATGACGGCGAGGTACACGTCGGGCCGCGCCGGCGACGGGCCGAGGACGGGATGGCCATCGGCGGGCAGCGGACGCCAGCCGATGTAGACCGCATCGACCGTCGCATCTGCGATGCCGGGCAGGAATCGCGCCGCAAGGCGCAACATGCGGCCGGCATGTTGCTCGGCGATCACGCGCGTCGGAAAGTCGTTCGGGCGGCCGGCAAGCCGCATCGCATGCGCGTCGTTTCCGGGGGCGCCGCCCTGCTCTCCCAGGACAATTCGGCCATCGGCGCGCTGATGCATGTGAACGCCCGGCGCGACAATAACGCGATTGAGGAGTCCCGGCATCGGCACTGTGATCGCGACAATGCCCGGCGTCGAGCGCTGCGGGATGTCGGACGCAGCAAACAGCCTGCCTGCGTCCGGGGCCGCGCCCGTCGCCAGCACGAGTTTATCCGCCTCGATGTCACCCAGGCTGGTACGCACCGTGACAAGTCTTTCGGCGCGAAAGAGAACGTCCGACAATTCACAAGGGTATCGCACCACGGCGCCGCGGCGTTCTGCCGCCCGCAGCAGCGCGTGCGTCGCCGCGACGGGATCGACCGCGCCGTCATTGGCGGAAAATGCCGCCGTGCGCGTGTCGCCGAATTCGACCTGCGGTTCGAGCCTGCCGAGTTCCGCGGCTTCGATCATGCGAGCCGCTTCGCCCCAGTCGGCCTGCTCCCGAACGTCCCGGACGAGCCTTCGCTGGCGCTCGACATCGTCGAACCATTCGATGGAGCCGCCCCAGCGCACCGGCAGGTCGAGTGCGCTGCGCAGCGTTTCCCAGCTCGCAACGCCCTCCTGGTTCAGCGCGTGATAATGGCGCGGCTGCTTGGCCCAGGTTGCGTTGATCCACGCGAACGTGCCGCGGCTCGCGTGGGTCGCCGGACCTTTTTTATCGATAACCGTGACGGATGCGCCGGCTTTGCAGAGATGATAGGCGATGGATGCGCCGACGATGCCTGCTCCGGCAACGACGACCCGCAGGCCCCTGGCCTTGCCGAGCCCTCTGTCGCAGCCGGCGAGCGCTGCGGCGGCGAACAGCTTCAACAGCGCGCGTCGATTCATTGCCAGGGCGTCACCGGCGGTACGTCATTGTCGGGATGCCCTGAGAACCGTCGCGCAAGTCGCTACTGACGCTCCGTAACAGGCGGATCGAACCGTGCACGCCCGGACTCCTGGCGCATCTCCACGATTTCGTAGACGCGAATACTCGCACTGAACGGGTTTTCCCGTGCGATCGTCTCGGCCTCCACGAGTTTCTGCGCACGGATGATCGTGCAGCCCGTAATGGATTCCCCCTCATCGGCAGGTCCCTCGTACCGTCATGCGAGATCTCCCGTTCGCCGCCGTGAAATCCGCCGCTGTCCAGGGACTTGTCCGCGATCATTTCGAACCACTTGCGCCACGCGCTCATGATTTCCGCGGTGGGCTTTTCGAATCCGGAATGCAGCAACATCAATCGTTTCATGCTTCTCTTTTCGCGCTGGCGATCTTCTTGAGCACGACGGCTCCGCACACCCCGGGGGACGTGACGTCATGACTCGAAAGCGCCTATGCATGTCGTCAGTTCGGCGCCGAATCGCGCTGCACCGGCAAATACCGGCTTCGCCCGGGTCCTCGCTCAGTCACCTGGCGCGGCGCCGCTGCTCGCGGGCAACGTTTTCCGGATGCTGTACATGAAATACAGCGAGGCGAGCAGGCCCAGAAAAATCATGGAAAACTGGATATTGACGATGTTTCCGTCCAGGTAATAATCGTAGAGGCGTTTCGGCGCCGCATCGGGAGAGAGGCTCAGGAAGGTCCGGGCAATCGCTTTCGACACTTCGATCGAGACGTACAGATCGAGGGCTTGGTAGGCGACCCACGCGACGTACAACGCCGAAAGGACACGGGTCCGAGCTTTACTCATGTTGTGCCCCATGAAGTGCGCGGCCACCATGTAGGCGAATATCGACAACATGATGAGTGCTATGGAATCGGCGATAGCAGCCTGCTGTGTCTGCAACAGGCCATATTGTTGCTGGGCCAGGTCGGCGGTTTCGTACTGGGTCATGGTCTATCTCCGTCGAGTGCCTGCCCGCTTCCTCCTGGTGGACCAGCTCTCGTCGCTGCGCATCCAGACGTATTTGCGGCGCCGCAGCCAGCGTTCGCCGACAACGTCGAAACTTTCGGTGACGTGCGTGTCCGGATCCGGGCAGTAGAATATGTGACCGATGCGAGACGAATTCCCGTCCGGCGCGAAGCGGGCCTGTGCCGACTTCGTTTCGGCGGATTCGTCACTGCGGGCCGGACTACGCGGGGAGCGCCAGCAACGCGGCCAGAAGGATCAAGCCTGCGAATCGAAGTTTTCACATCTCGATTCCCGTTTTTGCAATGCCGATGAATTCGACCACGGTACACATCGGCGGGCGCATCGTCCAGACTGCGCCTTTGACGCCCGGGGTAGCGTAAGCTTGATGCAAATCACAAAAACGAGGGCATCGACATCGACATTTCAATAACGCGCTCCGAGCGCGGCACGCGGGGGCGATATTCGGCAAGCGTTGAGGGAGGAAAAAACGCGGGGGAACTGACGTATACGAGGGTCGGCGACGACACGCTGATAGCCGATCATACCGGGGTGCCGAAAGCCCTTCGAAAACAGGGCATTGCCGCGGCAATGGTCGAGCGACTCGTGACCGACGCCCGCACGGAAGGCCTCAGGATCGTACCATCGTGCCCGTACGTGCAGGCCTGGTTCGATCGCAATCCGGAGTGGTCGGACCTGCTGGCCAGCCAGGCGCCGGACAGCTGATATCGTCACAGGCACCCACTTTCAGCGACTAACGACAGCGCTCCGTGCTCCAGACGAGCTCGACACGGCGATTCCGGGCGCGGCCGTCAGCCGTCGAGTTGTCGCCGAGCGGTTGCGATTCACCGAGTCCTTCGTAGGAAACGCGATTCGCGGCGATGCCCTTCAGTACGAGGTAGTCGACGACCGAGCGGGCCCGGCGCACGGAGAGTCCCATGTTGTATTCCGCGGCGCCCTGGCTGTCGGTGTGTGCGCGGACATGCACGGTATCGCCCGGCGACTCGTCCAGGTCCCGAACGACGTTGTCGAGCACGCTATTTGCATTTAAGGTCAGCCTGTCCGAATTCGATTCGAAGGCCACGCCTTCGAGGACCGACACGGCCTCTTCGCACGCCGGCTCCGGGGCTGGCGGTGGCGGCGGCGTTGGCGGCGGCGCTTTCGGAACCTCGACCTTTACGGGTTGCTCCCTGGGCTCGGGAGGCGGCTCCTCGGCGCGCGGCGTCGGGATCGAGCGTCCTGCGCCGCCGAAGTTGCCACCGGCCGAAATACCCGCGTAGTAATGATCACGATCGTAAAAATCGACATCGCCGCGCACGAACCAGCGTTCCGCGAAGTTGAGCTGCCCGCCGAGGCCCGCGGCCAGCTGCGCACTCGTTTGTTTCTCAAACGCGATGCGCGCGTCGCTCGTGCTGTTGCCGATAAACGAGACGCCGAGTTTGATAAACGCGTTCATCGGCGCATTGCGTTCGTTCAACCAGCGCAGCGCCATGATCGAGGGAGTGGAGTAATCGATCGACGCATCGGGAATCAATGCTTCGAGCGCGGGATCGACGTTGCCCAGGCCCGCGGCGCCGCCGTCCACGTAGGACAGCTCCGCCGACCACAGCGGCTTGAACTGGTAACCGCCGTAAATCTTGAAGCCGCTGTCCTGATCGTCTCTCGTCGACCAGCCGCTGACCTGGCCTTCCGGCGCGACGTGCGTGATGCCGAACCCGGCGCCGGCATACCAGCAGCCTTTGAAGCCGCCGTCGGATTGGCCGCAAACCTGGTTTTCAGCGAGCGCCTGTTCCGCCATCAGCAACGGAATGCCGAGGCACAGCGCCACCAGCACGGCGCCGCGCCGTCGCCGACGCGCAGCACTGACGATCGCCAGCGATAACAGGAACAACAAACTCGCGAGGCCGATGCTGCCGGTACCGCGCACGGCGGTTTCGAGGCGGCCCTCGTCCGCGTCGATCCGGTCGGGAATGCCGTCGCCGTCCTTGTCGCCGCTATCGGCCGCATCGGGAATACCGTCGTTGTCGCTGTCGGTATCGACGTAGTCCGCCATGCCGTCGTTGTCGGTATCGACCGTGCCCTCCTCCTCGTCGCTGGCGCCGTCCCCGTCGGAGTCCTGATCGCGCCAGTCGCCGTCGCCGTCCCCGTCCGTGTCCCCGGAACCCTCGGTTACATCGGGAATCGTGTCGTTGTCGCTGTCGTCGTCGAGATAATCGGGCAGTCCGTCGCCGTCCGTGTCGACGGGCTCGAGCGCGTCGTCCACGCCGTCCGCGTCGGCATCGGCGCCGCCGGTCTCGTCGGCATCGATCGCGTCGTCGATGCCGTCCCCGTCCGAGTCGTTTTCGCTCAGCGGCGGCACGTTATCGGCCTCGACCGCATCGTCGATGCCGTCGCCATCCGAGTCGCTGTCGCGCCAGTCGCCGATCGAGTCGCCATCGCTGTCGACGGTCGTTTCGATGATGTCGGGAATGCCGTCGTTATCCGAGTCGATATCGAGGAAGTCGGGCACGCCGTCACCGTCGGTGTCGTTGGGCTCCAGCGCATCGTCGGCGCCGTTGCCGTCGACATCGCTGCCGCCGGTGTTGCTCGCGTCGATTTCGTCAGGCAGGCCGTCGCCGTCGGAATCGTTGTTGCTGAGCGGTGGCACCCGGTCCGATTCCTCGGCATCGCCGATACCGTCGTTGTCGCTGTCGGTATCGCGCCAGTTTCCATTGCCATCGCCGTCCGCGTCGCCAGTGCCTTCGAGTTCGTCCGCGATGCCGTCGCCGTCGCTGTCGAGATCGAGGTAGTCGGCAATGCCGTCACCGTCGGTATCCGTCCCGTCATCGATGCCTTCGTCGTTATCCGAAATACCGTCACGATCCGAGTCGGGCGCATCGCCATAGGCGCCGGGCATTCCGTCGGCACCGTTCGCGATACCGTCGCCGTCGTCGTCGGCGGCATTGTCGACCCGGCCGTCGGCGTCGCCGTCGAGCGCGGCGTCGTCTGTGCCCGCGATATCGAAGACGCCGTCGTTGTCGGAATCGACTTCCTGGAAGTCGGGTATGCCGTCTCCGTCCGCATCCGGCAGCGCCAGGCCGCCGATCGGCGCAACGCCGCTATCGGCCAGACCGTTGCCGTCGACATCCAATTGCCCGGCCTCTTCGACGTCGTTGATGCTGTCGTTGTCGGAATCGAGATCGCGGTAGTCGGCCACGCCGTCGTTATCGGTATCCGCATCGGGGATACCGTCGAGGTCCGCATCGACCGAGAAGAGGTCGTCGACGATGCCGTTGCCGTCGTTATCGGCCTGGCCCGTGACGTCAGCGTCGTACGCGTCGTCGATGCCGTCGCCATCGGCATCGGCGCCGGTCGGCCCTTCGGACGAATCGAGAATGCCGTCGGCATCGGCATCGATGTCGCGCCAGTCCGGCGTGCCATCGCTGTCGGTGTCGATTTCGCCTTCGATGGCGTCGGGTATGCCGTCGCCGTCGCTGTCTGTGTCGCGGAAATCCGGAATCCCATCGGCGTCCGTATCGACCGGCTCCAGGGCGTCGTCGAAGCCGTTGCCGTTGAGATCCAGGCCGCCCGTCGCATCCACATCGAACGCGTCGTCGATGCCATCGGAATCGCTGTCGACACCTGTTTCATCCGGCAGGTTGTCGGCCTCACGGAAATCCGGGATGCCGTCGTTGTCGCTGTCGGTATCGAGATAGTCCGGTATGCCGTCACCGTCCGTATCGACATTGCCCTCGTAGCGGCCCTGTATGCCGTCGTCGTCGGAATCGAGATCGCGGTAGTTCGGCAGCCCGTCGCTGTCGGAGTCGGTGGGCGTGAACGCATCGTCGATGCCGTCCGCATTTGCGTCGGCGCCGCCGGTCAGGTCGACGTCGATCGCATCATCGATGCCGTCACCGTCACTGTCGGTGCCCGCCAACGGCGGCTGGTTCATTTCCTCGACGCTGTCGGCGATGCCGTCGTTGTCGCTGTCGGCATCCTGGAAGTCGGGTATGCCGTCACCGTCCGTGTCGCGCGTGCCTTCGATCGCATCGGCGATGCCGTCACCGTCCGTATCGGTTGGCGATACGGTCGACTGGTCACCGAACGCGTTCGGCGAACCGTCGACGACGTCGGCGATGCCGTCACCGTCGCTGTCGGTCGGATCGTCGACCCGGCCGTCGCCGTCCTGGTCCTGCGCCGCATCGGGCGTGCCCTCGATGTCGAACGTGCCGTCGTTGTCGGAGTCGACCTCCTGGAAGTCCGGGATGCCGTCGCCATCGGCGTCCGGCAGCGCAGCGCCGCCGATCGGCGTCGTGCCGCTGTCGGCGAGACCGTCCTGGTTGGCGTCCGCAATGCCGGCTTCGTCAACGTCGTTGATCGCGTCGTTGTCGCTGTCGAGATCGCGGTAGTCGGGGGCGCCGTCATTGTCGGTGTCCGCATCGGGAATGCCGTCGCCGTTGGCATCGACCGAGAACAGGTCGTCGACCACGCCGTTGCCGTCGGCGTCCGCCTCGCCCGTCGTGTCCGGGTCGTAGGCGTCGTCGATGCCGTCATTGTCCGCGTCGTTACCCGCCGGCCCCTCGGCGCTGTCGAGTATGCCGTCGTTGTCGGCGTCGATATCCCTCCAGTCGGCCGTACCGTCGCCGTCGGTGTCGACCGTGCCCTCGATGGCATCCGGGATGCCGTCGTCGTCACTGTCGATATCGAGATAGTCCGGCGTGCCGTCGGCATCCGTGTCCACGGGCTGCAAGGCGTCGTCGACGCCGTTGCCGTCGGCGTCGCTGCCGCCGGTCACGTCGACGTCGAACGCATCGTCGATGCCGTCGTTGTCCGCGTCGGTACCCGCCAGGTCCGGCACGTTGTCGGCCTCGACCGTGTCCGCAATGCCGTCGAAATCGCTGTCGAGATCGAGATAGTTCGGCGCACTGTCCCCGTCGACGTCGGCCTCGCCTTCGAGAACGTCGGGCACGCGGTCGTTGTCGCTGTCGATGTCGAGGTAGTTCGGCGTGCCGTCACCGTCGAAGTCGTCCGCAACCAGCGCATCGTCGATGCCGTCGCCGTTCGCATCCGCACCGCCCGTATTGTCGACATCGATGGCGTCGTCGATGCCGTCGCCGTCGCTGTCGTTACCCGTGAACGGCGGCACCGAGTTCTCCTCGGCGTCGTCCGCGATACCGTCGTTATCGGAATCGCCATCGCGGAAGTCCGCGACACCGTCGCCGTCGCTGTCGGCCGTGCCTTCGATAAAGTCCGCGATGCCGTCGGCGTCGCTGTCGAGATCGAGGTAGTCGGGAGTACCGTCGGCATCCGTGTCCACGGGTTGCAACGCGTCGTCCACACCGTTGCCGTCGGCGTCGCTGCCGCCGGTCACATCGACGTCGAGCGCATCGTCGATGCCGTCGGCATCGGCATCGCTGCCGAGCAGCGCCGGCACGTTGTCGGCTTCCGCCGAATCCGCGATGCCGTCGTTGTCGCTGTCGGTATCGAGATAGTTCGGCACACCGTCGCCGTCGTTGTCGGCGTTGCCTTCGAGAATGTCGGGCACGCCGTCGTTGTCGCTGTCGGCATCGATGTAGTCCGGCAGACCGTCGTTGTCGGAGTCGGTCGGCGCAAACGCATCGTCGA
Source organism: Woeseiaceae bacterium (assembly GCA_041608415.1). GTDB lineage: Bacteria > Pseudomonadota > Gammaproteobacteria > Steroidobacterales > Woeseiaceae > UBA1847. Next base: position 6,955 of record JBFISV010000018.1, on the reverse strand, counting down.
TGCCGTCGCCGTCCGCATCCGTGCCGCCGGTCGCGTCGACGTCGATCGAGTCGTCGATGCCGTCGCCGTCGGCGTCCGTGCCCGTCAGCGGCGGCAGCGAGTTCTCCTCCTCGTCGTCCGGGATGCCGTCGTTGTCACTGTCGAGATCCTCCGAGTCGGGTATGCCGTCGCCGTCCGTATCGCCGTTGCCCTCGATCACGTCGGGGATGCCGTCGCCGTCGGTGTCGGGCAACACAATCAGGTCGCCGGGGTCCGTCGTCGAATTGCCGACCACGTCCTCGGTGGTAATGTCCGGATTGCTCCCGATGTCGCTGGCCGTGCCGGTGCACACGACTTCTCCGCCGGCTTCCGCGCCGCAGGACATGCCCGGAATACTGACCGAGCCGCCCGGCTCGATGCCCGTACAGGTCGCCGTCACGAGTTCGGGCAGCAAAGCGGGATTGGGGTCGAACGAACAGCTTGCCGGATTGACGACGAGGTCGAGGACGACGGGCGTCGCATCGTTGTCGTCCGAATCGCCGCCGTTCGCGAGGGTCTCGGTCGGATCGCCGTCGCCGTCGGGGTCCGGATCGGCACCCGCATCGGAGAGGTCGAGCACCTGCGCGAAACTGCCCGCAATCTGCGAACTCGCGACCGACGCCTGAGTCGTGAACGGCCCCGTGTCCGCGCCGAAGTCGACGCGCACGGTATAGGAGATGAGGCGTACCGCGTTGCCGGGCATCGTATCCGTGCCGGCGAGCAGCTGCGTTTGCGACGTGCCGTCGTACGGGGCGGCCGGCGCACTGAATCCACCGAGCGACGGCGCACCCTGGATGGCGATCGAACTCGCGCTCGGGAAAGCCGCGCCGAGGTCGTCGGTCACCTGGACGTTGATGGCCGGTACGGCACTGAAATTCTCGACGGTCAGCGTGAAAACGAGGTCGAATACGTTGCCGCTGCTGCCGACCCGGGTCTGCGACGTCAGTTCCTTCGCGATGCCGAGCGTCACGAAATTGCAGTCGAACGGTGCGATTGGCGCAATGGCGAACTGTGCTCCGTCGCCGCCCGCCTCGCCGTTGAATTCCGCATCGCTGTCGCCGGATGCCCCGGTGCCTGCGGCACCGCCACTGACGTCGAACGTGGCGCTGTCGAGCGTCGTATCCGACAGCCAGACGACACCGCCCGAGCCCCCGCCGCCGCCGCCATCCAGCAGTTCCAGGCTGGAGCCGCCGTCGCCTCCGATCGCCGTAAACGATATGCCGTCCACGGTGGAGTTGTTGGTATGTACGACAACCGTGCCGCCAGCACCGCCGCCCCCGGCGCCCTCGGACGAAGCCGTCCCGCCCGAGTCGCCGTTCGCCGATACGACGCCGCCGCCCGTCGTCACGATACCGACGGACCGCACGAACACGACACCGCCGCCCGCCTGTCCGCTGCTGACCGTCAGGTCGAGGGGCGGCGTTACCGTATCGTTGCCGTTACTGGCACCGCCACCGCCACCCATCACCATGAGATTGGGGGACCCCGCGACGTGCTGCGGGAACGCTGCACCGCCGAATCCCTCGGTGCCGGCGCCGCTGAGTCCCTTGCCTCCGTCGCCGCCCGCCGCGAAGTTCGCGCCGCCGCCACCACCCGCATCCTCGGCGCCGCCGCCGCCGGAACCCGCCGTGCCGGGTGCACCCTGCCCCGAATCGCGCGTCCAGGCGGTGCCCGGCAGACCGCCGCCATCGGCGCCGGGATACCCGGCCGGGCCAAGCTCCTCGCCGTTGGTGGCGGGTTGCTCGAGCAGCAGCACGCGCGAGAACAGCCGCTGCGGCATTCCCGCAATGCCCTCGCCTTTGAAGCCGAAATTACCGTCGACGGCACCCTGCTGGTCGTCGGACCGGTCCGGGAAGAACTGCCCGCCGCGATAGCCGCGGCCGTCGGCATTGAAACTTCCGCCTTGAAGGTCGAGGTCGTCGCGCACGTTGAGCGCCGAGATGCCGCCCCAGCGACCGTTCCAGCGATCCGACACCACTTCGCCCGTGATTGTCAGGCGCGAGAACTGCGGCACCTTGATGACCTGGTAGCGACGAAAGCCGAGCGTCGCCGTGGTCGCGTTCGAGTTGACGTACTCGTTGACGAGGCCGTTGCCCGGGCCGATCCCCTCGATCGGGATCGTCCCGCCCGAAACCGGCCCGGTGGCTATGACGAATTCGTAGCGCCCGGCCGTGGCGTCGTCGTTGTCGAGGCTGCCCGCCTGCTCCAGCCCGCCCGGGCCGTCGCCATAGTCGCCGCTGGCCGCGTGATTGTCCGCCGTATCGATTGCGGCGCCCATCATTTGCGCGACGATCAGGATATCGCCCGCCCCAATGGTGGGAGAAACCGCGGGATGCAGATTGGTCGCCTGCGGCCCCAGGGCCGTGTCGATCGGGACGGCGGTGGACCCGGCCGGCACCGTGGTCGTTGTCGAGGCGGGATCCGGCGCCGCGTAATAGACGTTGACGCGCGTTTCGGCGCTGCCGATAACGACGGTGCCGTCGCTGCCCGTCGAGCACACCGGCGCGGCGTTGGCGTTTTCGGCCATGATCGTCATTGCTGCAGCGAAGCAGCATGCGAGAAGACGAACGTTAGCGTTCAACCCCCAGGTCCGGGCACTTTTCGCTGAATTCATATTATTTGTCTCTTCGCCTTATGTTAAAACCGGCATATATGCGCCAAAAGTCTACAAAGCCTGCCAATGGATGCAAGGAATTGGTCCCCACATCAAGAATGTTTGAGCAAGTGAGTAATGACTGGAAGGTGCGGTGCCCGCTAGTTTATTGTTGACGCGAGAGTCTAATTATTGTCGTGCATCCCATTTTTGGAATTTACATACATTCATAAAGGCGACTTCCGGCTCTCCAGCTGTCGCTCCGAACGTCTTATCCTCGGCGCGCCTTTCAGCACGAAGACGTTTCCCGTGAGCACCAGGGCCGTGCCGATGGCGATCGACGCGCTCATCTGCAGCCCCTCGAACAGCATCGACAAGATCAACGCCACCACTGGAAACATGACCACCGCGTAACCGGCTTTGTGTGCTCCGATGCGACCGAGAAGCGTCAGGTAGGCGCCGAATGCGACGATGGAACCGAAGACGCTGAGGTAGGCGAGCGAGATGACGTACCCGGGTGAGGCGTCGAACACGAAAGGATAGCCCTGGGCGATCGCGTAGGCCGCCGTCAGCAACGTGCCGTAGAACATTCCCCACGCGTTGGATTGTACAATCGGCAGTTTCTCGAGCTGGGCTTTCTGCGACACCATGTTCCCGCAGGATGCGACCACGGCGCCGCAAAATGCCAGCAGCGACCCGAAGAGCACGCTGTCGTCCAGCGACAACTCCTCCACCTGCGGTGCAAACAGCAGCACGATGCCGACCATGCCGAGCACGGCGCCGGCAAGCACGGCCGCCCCCGAGCGGACGCCGAACAGCACGCGCGCGAGGATGATGTTCATCCAGACCATCGCCGTGAAGACAATGGCGCAGAGCGCCGACGTGATATGCACCTGGGCGCGGTAAGCCATGATGTAGTTCAGGCAGAACAGGAACAGGCCGAGCAGCACGAACCAGCCGTGCGAGCGCAAATCGAACCTCAGCGGCAGCCTCGCGAATACACACCAGGCGAACAATAACGTCGAGGCGCCGGCATAGCGGTAGACGATCGATACTTCCGGGACCACGACGCCGAGCTGATACTCGATGCCGAGCCACGTCGAGCCCCAGATCAGGACCGTGACGACGTAGAGAAACGTGTTGCTCAATGGCGCTGTCGCTGGCAGTGACTCGAGTGCTCGTTTGCGTCAGTAGCGCAACAGTGCCGAGCCCCAGGTAAATCCGGCGCCGAACGCTTCGAGAATCAGAAGTTCGCCGCGCTTGATGCGCCCGTCGCGCACCGCTACGTCCAGCGCCAGCGGAATCGACGCCGCGGACGTGTTTGCGTGCTCGTCGACCGTGACGATCACGCGCTCCATGGGCATGCCGAGCTTCTTCGCAGCCGCTTTGATGATGCGCAGGTTGGCCTGGTGAGGCACGAACCAGTCGATGTCCGAGGTGTCGATACCGTTGTTCGCGAGCGTCTCCCGCGCGATGGAATCCAGCGTCGCCACCGCCTTACGGAATACGGCATTGCCATTCATGTTGATGTACGCCCCGCCGGCGCGGGTTATGTCGTAACCCTGTGAGACGCCCTGCGGCACGTGCAGCAACTCCTCGCATGCCCCGTCGGCGTGGATGTGCGTCGATATCACGCCCGGCTCGTCCGAAACCTGGACGACGACCGCGCCGGCGCCGTCGCCGAAGAGCACGGCGGTCGTCCTGTCTTCCCAGTTCGTCAGGCGCGACAAGGTCTCGGCGCCGACGACCAGGACGTTGCGCCCGCCGCCCGTGCGGATGTAGCGATCCGCGGTATCGAGGCCGTATATGAAGCCGCTGCAAGCGGCCTGCAGGTCGAAGGCCCCGCAACCCGAAATTCCCAGCTTGCGCTGCACGATGCAGGCGGTGCCCGGAAAGATCTTGTCGGGCGTCGTCGTGCCGACGAGGATCAGGTCGATATCGGATGCTGCAATACCGGCCGCCTCGATCGCCCGCAGCGACGCGCTGACGGCGATGTCGGACGTCGTCTCGTCGTCCGCCGCGATATGGCGGCGCTTGATTCCAGTCCGTTCGCGAATCCACTCGTCGGATGTGTCCATCGTTTTTTCGAGGTCCTGGTTCGTGACGACTTTTTCGGGCAGGTAGCTGCCGGTGCCGGCGATACGCGAGTAGGTCATAAAGTCTTCCAGTGTTCGTTGCACTCAATTGCGACGCAGGAGAACGGCGATGTCACGCAGGGTTGGGTAATCGAACAAATCGCTGATATCGAGCTTGCCCGGGTAGCGCTCGTCGATGGCCATCACGATTTCCGTCAGCGTCAGCGAACTCAGTCCGACCTCGAACAGATTGTCGTCCGGTTCGATCGTACGCTCTTTCGAGAAATTACGCGTGATTATCTCGAGTTCGGCAACGAGCGGGTCCTCATCGACCTCGACCGTGGCGCTCAACGCCTCGATTTCGGCCAGTACGCTCGAAAACTCGCCATCGAGATAATCGCGTAACAGGTGTGCACGCTGCACTTTGCCGCTCGTGGTTTTGGGAATGCGGCCGACCGGAATCACGTGGTCCACCTCGAGACCCACGTGTTCCCCGATAGCGTCGTGCACCTCGGCCACGATAGGCAAGAACGACTCGGTATCCTGCCGGTAGAGAATGAAGACGATGAGTTCCTCGGTGCCGCTGCGAGTGGGCGTCGCACCGGCGACGACGACCTTGCCCAGGTCGAGGCCGTCGATTCGCGAAATGATGTCTTCGAGATCGTGCGGATAGTAGTTCTGGCCGTTCAGGATGATGATGTCTTTCTGGCGGCCCGTAATGACCAGCTGGCCATCCGCGAATACGCCGCAGTCGCCGGTCCTGAGCCAGCCGTCGCGGGTAAACAAAGCTCTCGTGGCCGCTTCGTCGCCGTAGATGCGTTGGGTGATGCTCGGACCGCGAAGCTGGATGTTGCCGATCGTGTTGTCGGGAAGGACTTCGTCTTCGTCGTCGGCGAGTCGAATTTCGACGTCTCGAATCGCCTTGCCGACGCGCAGAAAGCTGACCGCATCCGGCGCGTCAGGCGGCAATTCCTCGTAAACTTCGCCGACCCGCAGACTGTGCCGGTCCACGACGATGCGCGACGGCTCGTCGCCCGGTGTCCCGATCGACACACCGACGGTTGCCTCCGCAAGCCCGTAAACCGGAAACATGGCCGAGCGCTCGAGCCCGAACGGCGCCAGCGCCGCGAGGAACAGCTCGCAGAGATTCCAGGAGATGGGCTCGGCGCCGTTCAGAATCAGGCGAACGCAGGAAAGGTCGGTGCCCTCGGGCAGTCCTTTGCGTTCGAACAGCTTGAGAAAATGCTTGTATCCGAAGTTCGGTGAACAGAGTTGCGTTGCGCGCAGATCGTGCGCCAGGATCATCCACAACAGCGGCCTCCGGACAAAGACGTTCGTGTCCATGATCGCCTGGTTCATGCCGGCCGCCATGACGGCGAGGTGATAAGCGATCAGGCCCATATCGTGCGTCAACGGCATCCAGGAAAGGCTCTGGTCGTCCTCGTTCCAGGCGCTTGCCTCGACCAGTGCGCGGATGTTGTGGCACAGGTTGCCGTGCGTCACGCAGACGCCTTTCGGGTCGCTGGTGGAACCCGATGAATACTGGATAAAAGCCAGGTCGTCCGGCGTAGCCGCCGCGATACGCCCCCTCTCGCCCGGCTCGATTTCGGTCGTCAGCACGGTTCTCGTCTGCAGAAACTTCGTGGTTTCTGCAGTCGCGTTGCTTCTGGAGAAGTCCAGCAACCGTTCGAGCAAGGCCGGTTCGGTAATCAGGGTGCCGTGCGACATTTGCCGCAGGATACGAAACAGCTTGAAGCGATGCTCGTCACTGATGCCGACGGCCACGGGGACCGGCACGATGCCGCCGAGAATCGCTGCCCAGAACGCCACGAGGAAGTCCTCGTTGGATTTCGAGAAGATGACGAGCTCGCCGCCGCGCCGTATCCCGCGAGCCTGCAGCGCCCCCGTCAATGCGAGCGCCCGGTCCCAGAGTGCGGCATACGTCAGCGTGCTCTCGTCGCCCTCACCGTTGATGAAACGGATCTCGCGCGCCCGGTCGCGTGACTCGCGGAGCAGATCGATCATGCTTGCATACAAGGTCATGCAGCTTCTCTCGATTCGGCGGGCCTTACCCGTAATCGTTCTGCGGCCGGCGATACGGTCCGGGCACACGCACACGGCAGGGCGATTTCGAGCCGCGTCCGGTGGCATCGCGCATCGATGCAGGAGTCCGTCCAGGTCTCCCGACCTGACGGACGCAAAAATACAGAAGAACCTGTCTCAGAATAGATCATGACCGCGTTGCGTTGCGAATGGCCGCGAGGCAAGG
>JBFISV010000017.1:0-17664 GCA_041608415.1 Woeseiaceae bacterium | reverse complement strand
TCGTCGTCGGTGCCCGTCGCGATAATGGTTCCGAGGCCGTCGAGAAGGACCCGGACATCGATGCCTTCGCCGGAACGCCGTCGCAGCAGGTTGCCGATTTTCGTGGCGAAGTCGTCGTTGTCGAAAATGTAGGTCCTGACGTCGACCGACACGCGCGCGGTCGTCACCGCATCGATGAAACGTGTAAAGAATTCCTCGCCGTCGAGCAGCAGGTCGATCGTGCCGCGGTTCGGCGAATGCCCCGTGATGCGTGTGAGTTCCGCCTCCCATTCGACGAGGTCCATTCCCGGTCCGTCATTGAGCGGCGGAATCGGACGCGACTCGAGCGTCACGAGCCACGTCGGGCGTACGGCTTCGACCGCCGCGTCCCTGGCGACGAAAAACAGGCGGTAAACGGACGAGACCGGCCGTGCGAAAAGTCCGCCGAGATGACTCTGGGCAATGTGGCCGACCGACTGCGCCGTTTGCTTGCCCGAACTGGCTACGCCGCCTGCGGGCGGCGCGGGCGAGTAGCGCACGAACGTGCCGATCGGCAGATCCATATCGACGTAGATGAAGGGCAGGGAATAGGCCCCGGCATCGCCGGTGCTGAACACGAGACGCCGCTCGGCGACGCCCTCGTCCGCGAGGAATTTCTCCATCACGGGCAGTGCGCGCTTTATGAAGTCCGCGAATTCGATGCGCGCCGCGACCGTGTAATTCTCGGGCTTGTCGGTGACCAGCCGCGCTTCGAAGTTGTTGATGTCGTTGTAATAGAGAAAATAATCGTCATCGTCGAAGTGCATGACGATGCCGGTCATGTCGGTTTTCGGCAGCACGGAGTCGAACATCGCGTCGATGAAGCGATTCCACTGCTTGCTCGACATGAGTCGAGGCACGATCGGCGATGCAGGCAGACTGGCCCAGCGCTCGCGTTGATGGTACTCGAGCGGCAGGATATACGGGCCCTTGTACGTGCCGTCGGAGTCGCGCCCGATCGCGGCGAGATCGATTCGTTGCGACCAGTTGCCGCCCGAATATACAAGGCCCCCGGCGTCGCGGTAGCTGACATAGAAATCATCGGGGCCGATGTACGCTTCCACGGCAACCAGCGACTCGGTGACGCGCTCCTCCGCGAATCTCGCCGGCAGCAGCCGGACCTCGTCGGCCGTCGATCCGCTGCGTTCGCCCTGCGGGGCGCAGCCCGAGTAGAGTGGGCCAGCCAACACGGTGGTCACAATCACCGCTCGCATCAGGGGGGTCGCTTTGCGCATAACTCGCGGCATCCGGGTCGATTCGGAGCCGGTCGGGACCGGCACACGGAAATTACCTATTCTCAACAAACGGCTCAACGCGTAGCGTCGAGCTTCAGCGTCGAGTTCAGTGAGTATAAAGCCCGTGGCGTCAGACGAGCGGAATCTGGTTGAGATCGCGACCGACAAGCCAGTCTGGGAGCGCTTCTTTTCGGTCGCGCCGCTGGTCCTGATCGGCACGAGAGACGAAGACGGCGCGCTCGACCTGGCGCCGAAGCACATGGTCACGCCGATGGGTTGGCAGAATTATTTCGGGTTTGTCTGCTCGCCGGAACACTCGACCTGCCGCAACATCGAACGCACCGGCGAATTCACGGTCAGCTATCCCAGGCCCGACCAGGTCCTGTTTGCGAGTCTCGCCGCGTCGCCACGGCAGCCGGGCGGCACGAAGCCGATAATCGACTATTTCACGACATTTCCGGCGAGCCATATCGATGCCGATTTCATCGACCAGGCCTACCTGTATTTCGAATGTCGTCAATTCAAAACCGTCGGCGGATTCGGCGCGAACTGCCTGATAACGGGTGAGATCGTGGCGGCTTATGCAGAACCCGATTTCCTGCGTTCGAACGAGATCGACGATCAGGAGCGCGTCCACGACTCGCCCTTGTTCGCGTACCTGGCGCCGGGCCGGTTCGCGACGATTTCACGCTCGAACGCGTTCCCGTTTCCGGCGGATCTCAAAAAGTAGCATTGCATGGCTGGCGCATCGGCAGAGGAGGTTCTCGCCTTCATGCGCGAACGGCAGGCGCCGATGATTCGGCTTCTCAAGATGCTGGTCGAAGCGGAGTCTCCGTCGTCGCATCCGGCGAGCCACGAAGCAATACGCCGCGTGTTGACGGGTGAGCTTGCCGAACTCGGGTTTCATGTCCGTGAACTCGGGCGCCCGGGCGGTCCGCGGCACGTCTATGCCCGACCGGCCATTCGAGCCCGCGCCCGGCCGCTGCAGCTCGTCGTCGGTCACTACGACACGGTGTGGCCGATAGGAACGACGAGGGAACGCCCGTTTACGGTCGAGGGCAACGTCGTTCGCGGCCCCGGCGTCTTCGATATGAAAGGCGGTCTCGTGCAATTGGTGCTCGCGCTGCAGGCAATCCGCGATCTCGAGCTGCCGCTCGATCTCACGCCCGTCGTCTTCGTCAACGCCGACGAGGAAATCGGCAGCCGTACCTCGACCCGGGATATCGTGAGGCTCGCCAGGCGCGCCAAGCGCGCACTGGTCCTCGAGCCGTCGTTGGGCGAGCAAGGCGACATCAAGACCGAACGCAAGGGCATCGGCCGGTTCACGATCACCGTTCACGGCAAAGCCGCGCATGCCGGTCTCAACCCGGAGGCCGGCGCCAGCGCGATCCTCGAGCTATCGCACGTCATTCAGAAACTGTTCGCGATGAATGACGCCGACAAAGGCATCTCGATCAACGTCGGCACGGTCGACGGCGGCATCCAGCCGAACGTGATCGCGGCACACAGCTCGGCCGTTGCCGACGTACGGGTTCCGTCCATTGCCGACGGCGAGATGATCGAGCGGCGGATTCATGCGCTGCGGCCCGAGGTGCCCGGCGTACGGCTGCGCATCGAAGGCGCCATCGGCAGGCCCTCGATGGAGGCGACTCCGCGCAACCAGGCGCTGTGGCGACAGGCTCGGGCCATCGGCGAATCGCTCGGGCTTGATCTGCGTCAGGCGCGAGCCGGCGGCGGCTCGGACGGCAACACGACGAGCCAGTACACCGCGACGCTCGACGGCCTGGGCCCGGTCGGCCATGGCGCGCACGCCAATCACGAGTTTCTCTACATCGACAAGACGCTCGAACGAGCCGCGCTGCTGGCGCTGCTGATTGCCTCGTCGGCGGAGGGCGGGGCGGAGGAGCGCCATTCATGACACGTACCGTCATCGCATCGCTCGCACGCATCGCGAACTTCGGCGTCCGCCCTTACGAGCTCGAACCGATGGCCAAAGCCGACTGGCAAACGGGCGACTATGTGATGGCGACCGTGACAGGCAGCCGGACGCCGCTGTACCACATCGAGGACTGCGACGGCGGTCTGATCGATGTCGAGCCCGGCGACCGGGTGCTTGGCGCGCTGGGTGTGCGCGCCGCTACCCTCGAAGGCGTCGGTAGCTGGATGGACGTCGAGCGCGGCCACATGCATGCGCTCACGAGCGCAGGCCTGTTCGGGCGCTTCACTTCTCTTTCGCGCTTTTTGCCGACACCGATGTCGCTGGACTATGTCGGGCATGTCGTGCGCGGCGGCAGCAAGGTCAGGATGGCTGAATTCGCGCTGCAGTCCGATTCAAGACGCTTCGACGTGCCCACGATATTCCTGGTCGGCACATCGATGTCCGCCGGAAAGACCCTTGCCGGAGCGCTGATATGCGAGGTTCTGGCGGCCGCGGGTCGGAGAGTGATCGGCGCGAAGCTGACCGGCGCCGGGCGCTACCGCGACATTCTGCGATTCAGGAGTGCCGGGGCATTTGAGACCTATGATTTCGTCGATGCCGGGCTGCCGTCGACCGTGGTACCGGAGGACGAGTTTCGCACGGCGATTCGCCCGTTGCTTGCAGAGATCGCGGCACGCCGGCCCGACTTTCTGGTCGCCGAAGCCGGTGCGTCGCCGGTCGAACCGTATAACGGCGCGGCCGCTGTCGAGGAGCTCGGCGGCCATGTGCGCTGCACCGTTTTGTGTGCCTCCGACCCGTATGCCGTCGTCGGCGTACAGCAGGCGTTCGATCTGCATCCGGACCTCGTTACGGGGCCGGCGACCAATACGTCGGCTGCGATCGACCTCGTCGTGAAGCTGAGCGGCGTGCCGTGCATCGACATCCACGACGATGGCGCCAGCCAGGCCATGAGGAGTTTTCTCGCGAAAAAGCTCGGCGTGGATCTCGGGTGATTCGCCGCTGGACGGATTTTACGATCGGGCGCGGGTGCAGGCGTCGTGCCGGGTCAGCACGACGACGGCAGGTAGGCATCCGGAATGGAGGCGCCGCCCGAGCAATTCCAGACCATGCTGCCGCCGCTGGGCACGCCCGTGACCGTTACGGTCTTGCCGCTAATCATCTTGTTGGCATTGTTGCCGTATTCGATCGATATCACGGCGCCGCTGACCGACACTCTGGCGACGGCGTGGCCGGCGTAATTTTCGGCAGGCTGAACGCCGGCCTCCGCGTTGTCGGCGGGAAATGCGCCGTAGTCGTTGTAATATTCCATGAGCCCGGTCTGTATGGGCCCGATCAAATTGAAGCCTTCGGAGAGCTCGGCACGCACTTTGTAGCTCTGATACGCGGGCAGCGCCATCGAGAGAATGATCCCGATTACGGCAACGGTAATCATGAGTTCGATGAGGGTGTATCCGGCCTCGTGGCTTGTCACGCCACGTCCGCGTGCGCTAATAAGCATTTGCATTCTCCAAATTAGCTGTTTCGGCCGTCGGTTTCCGTGCACGAACGATGACTTGTGAGCGTCCACACCAGCGCTATTGTGGAACTGGATCACACAGCCGTCCTTCGACCCGGTCACAACTTTGACATCCGCAGGCAGGCGGGCGGCGGAACTGTGAGCCGGGTATTACTTTCCCGCCGCCGTCTGGCATCGCTTGCCGCCGCGGGCGATCCGTCCCGAACACGAAATCGCCAACGTGCAAGTTCGTGCCCGGGCACGCGGGCCGGCCGTGCCGGCATATTGCGACATAATCGAGGGACGACGTCGCACGATCGGGGCGCACAATGCGCCGATTCCCGTTCTGCGCGAAAGGTATGAGATCATCGTGGGATTACAGTCATCGCCCGGCAGCAACGGCCGCCGAGACGCCGTCGGCCGCTGTTTGTCGGCAAGTCATCGCCAGGCTATCGGCAACTTTTATCGTCAACTTTTATCGTCAACTTTTATCGTCAACTTTTCTCGGCAATTTTCAATGGGTCCACTTGCGGGAATCAGGGTCATCGAAATGAAAGGCATCGGGCCCGGCCCGTATGCCGGCATGCTGCTTGCCGACCTCGGCGCGGAGGTCATCGTCGTCGAACGATCGTCCGACTTCGTCGGCATCGGGCCGGCGCCACAGCGCGACATTCATTCGCGCGGCAAACGGTCCATTGCTCTCGACATCAAAAGCGACGAAGGGCGCGACGCGTTGTTGCAGCTCATTGACAGCGCCGATGCGCTGATCGAAGGCTATCGGCCGGGCGTGGCCGAGCGCCTCGGTTTCGGCCCGGATGTCTGCCTCGAGCGCCATGCGCGGCTCGTGTACGGGCGGGTCACCGGCTGGGGGCAGACGGGGCCGCTCGCAAATGCCGCCGGTCACGATATCAACTACATATCGCTGTCAGGTGCGCTGGCGGCGATCGGCAACGAAGCAAAGCCGACGCCGCCGCTCAATCTCGTCGGCGACTATGCAGGCGGCAGCCTGTTCCTCGTTATGGGGGTGCTCGCGGCGCTGCTGCACGTTCGCGGCGGCGGCAGCGGCCAGGTCATCGATGCGGCCATCACGGACGGTTCGGCGAGCCTCATGAGCATGTTCCATACGCTGCATGCGCTCGCTGCCTGGAACCCCCGCCGCGGCGCGAACCTGCTCGACGGCGGCGCCCATTTCTATAACGTCTATGCGACCGCCGACGACAAGTTCATCTCGATCGGTTCCATCGAACCGCAATTTTACGCGTTGCTCGTTGACAAGGCCGGCCTCGATCCGGAAGCCTTCGGCGGAAAACAGCGCCCCGGCGACTGGCCGGGTCTCGGACGCCGCCTCGCGAGCGTGTTCCGGTCGAAGACACGGGACGAATGGTGCGCGCTGCTCGAAGGCACGGATGTGTGTTTCGCGCCCGTGCTCGATTATCTCGAGGCGCCGCGGCATTCGCACAATCGCGCTCGCGAAACCTATGTCGAGATCGACGGGCTCGAACAACCGGCGCCTGCCCCGCGATTCAGCCACAGCGTGTGCGAGAGGCCCTCGGCGCCGCATGCGGCCGGCGCTGACAGCGATCGAATTCTCGCCGAGCTCGGATTCGGCGAGCGCGAAATCGCGAGGCTGCGCGAGAAGGGCGTCGTTCGCTGAGGTCCGCCGATTCGGCCGGGTGGCAGGTGTTTTTCAAAGCTCATTGACGATACGTAGTCACTGCGTATCGCCAAGGAAGTCAAATACATGTACGCTGCACAGCGCAACGAGCTTTAGAAGTATCGAACATCGATGATCGTATCCTCCAGCAAGCGCCTCCAGGCGGCACTCAATGAAGCCACGACGTACGAGGAGTGGAAGGCGGCGGCGATCGCTTACGACAAGAAAACGGGCCTCGATCGCTGGAAATCGACCGACGAATCGGAGTTCTTCGACTTTGCCTCCATTCGCCGCCGGCTGAAGCGGCTGCGGAAGCTGCGTGCCGCGGACGATCATGCCGGCCTGCTGTTCGCGCTCAACGAGGGCATCCACGGCAATATCGACGGCATGGGCCGCAACGAGCTCTACGGCAAGGCGAAGTTTGGCACGAAGCGGCTGATTTCCGACTACGTCGACGAAATTACGGCGACCCTCGAGTTACTCGCGAGCGATGCGGCGAACGATATTCCCTTCGACGAGCGGCTCGACTTCTTCCGGCGAGCGCGCCGTTGCTATGGTTGTTCCGCACTGATGATGAGCGGCGCCGGGTCGCTGCTGTTTTTCCACATCGGCGTCGTCAAGGCTATCGCGTCGCAGGGTCTGCTGCCGGATATCCTGTCGGGCAGTAGCGGCGGCGCGTTCGTCAGTGCAATCGTAAGCACACACGGTGACCATGAGCTCGAAGAGATATTCGCGCCAGAAAACCTCGTGCCCGAAATCGAACGCGAGCAGGGCTTCGTCAAGTATCTCAACGCGCTGAGTCCCGAGGTTGCGAAGACAGAAGAGGTGTACGGCGTGCTGGAGAGGATGATTCCCGACCTCACGTTTCAGGAGGCCTACGAGCGGGTAAGGCGCAAGCTCAACGTCTCGGTGGCCGCGGCTGAAAAACACCAGACTTCGCGGCTGCTGAATTCGATTACGACGCCCAACGTCTTCGTTCGCGACGCCGTGATGGCGTCCATGGCGATTCCCGGCATTTACCCGCCGGTCGCATTGAGAGCCAAGAATTATCTCGGCGAAAAACAGGCCTATATGCCGTCGCGAAAATGGGTCGACGGTTCGATCAGCGACGACCTGCCGGCCAAACGCCTGACGCGGCTCTACGGGGTCAATCACTTCATCGTGAGCCAGACGAACCCGCACGTGTTCCCGTTCGTGACCGATACGAGTCGCGAGCCCGGCGTTCTCTCGACGCTGCGGCACGCGAGCCGCCGCACGGCGCGGGAATGGATAAACGCCAGTGCGGCGATACTCGAAAAGCCTCTGGAAGTAAGCCCGGCGCTGAGCAAAGTCACGAACATGGCGCTCGGCGTCATCAACCAGGACTACATCGGCGACATCAACATCCTGCCCGACAAGCGGTTTTTCAACCCGCTGAAGCTGCTGGCATTCAAGACCGTCGAGGAGGTCATCGCACTCATCGGGATGGGCGAACGCGCGACCTGGCCGAAGATTGAGATGATCCGGATCCAGACCAAGATCGGCCATGCGCTCGACGATATTCTCGCGAACTTCGATCGCGACCTGTCGCGGCTTCGATCCCGCTCCGGGAGTAGCGGGGCCGGAAAACGCAAGACGCGGAAACGGGCAGCCCGGAAACGCGCGGTGTGACCGGCATGCCGGCTGTCAATGCATGGCTGAATTCGTGAGTCCATGACGATCGCGGTGCTCGCCATAGCGACAGGCCTGTTCGTCGCGTTCCTGCTACTTTATTTCGTTTTCCCCGAACGCCTGGTCGGCGGATTGCGGCGGCTCATACGGAGGGCGTGTCGCCTGCGGTTGAGGTCGATCGACGTCGCCGGCGAGACCTGGCCTTTCCTGGAGGGAGGCCCGGCAGCGGGCGAGGTGCTGTTGCTGCTGCACGGTTTCGGCGGCGACAAGGACAACTGGCCGCTTTATGCTTTCAAGCTCACGAGCCGCTATCGCGTCATCATTCCGGACCTGCCCGGGTTCGGCGAAAGCCGCCGCGATGCGGCCGCCGACTACCGGATCGCCGCGCAGACCGCACGCTTGCGCGAATTCATACGCGCCCTGGGCATCGAACGGCTCCATGTCGGCGGCAATTCGATGGGCGGTTTCCTCGCGCTGAAATTCGCGCTGACGTACCCGGAGACGGTCAGGACCGTCGCCTTGCTCAACAACGCCGGTGTTGCCGGAACGAGGAAGAGCGAACTCGAATTGGCGGCCGAACGCGGCGAGAGTCCGCTGACCGTTTCCAACATGCGGGAATTCGACGAATTGCTCGCATTCATCGTGCATCGCCCGATACTGGTGCCGGGCCCCGTCAAGCGCGTGCTCGGCAACGATGCGATTGCCCATCGCGAGTTTCTCGATTCGATCTTCTGGTCGCTGAGCGAGGAAATTCAGAGCCGGCCACTCAACGACGAGCTGCACCGGCTATCGGCGCCGACGCTGATCCTCTGGGGCCGTCATGATCGCGTCATCGACGTGAGCTGCGCCGAAGTCATGGCGCAAACGATTCCCGAGAACCGTTGCATCGTGTTCGAGGACACGGGCCACGTGCCGATGCTCGAGTGCCCGGCCGAGGCGTCCCGAATTCATCTCGAATTCCTGGGCGAGCACAGCGCCGCCTGATCGGCCGGCTTCAGGCGGTCGGCCTTTCGCCATTCGTTTTCGCCGGCTGCCGGCGCGGCCTCTTGCCGGCGCCCGTTTTCGCGGCGGGCCGCAGCGCGTCCCTGAGCTCCTCCATCGCGCTTTCGAGGCAGGTCACGAAGTAGCGTATGTCGGGCAGGATTTCACGCGTCGACGTCACGTTGAAAGTCACGCGGCCGTTGTAACTGGGCGTCGCGACGAACAGGCCCATGCCGTTCGCGAGCGGCGCCATGCCGAAGCTCCCGACCTGCCTGGCCCCGTTCATGTACAGCGGCACTTGCGGGCCCGGCACGTTGGAGACGAACAGGTTGCACACGCGAGCGGCGGCGCCGGCCCGCAAAACGAGCCGGCTCGCCATGACCTGGGTCGCCGCGGGGACGTGCTGGCTGAGGTCCGTCATGAGGCGCGCGGGAATGCCGGATTTCGCCTCCTTGCTCTGCTGCGTGGCGCGATGTATCGATCGCAATCGTTCCACGGGATCCGCGATGTCCGTATGAATCGGGCTCGTCATCGACGTGACATGATTACCCGGCGCATCCTTCGCTGCCGCGCCCGCGGACCGCGCATTGATCGGCACCCATGCGACCAGGGACTCGTGCGGCAGTTCCCGGTGATGCTTGAGATATTTCCGCAACCCTCCGCCGCAAATCGTGAGGATGACGTCGTTGATCGTGCTGCCCGGCACGGCCAGGCGGATGGCTTTGAGATCGTCGAGCGCAAAGGACGTCGCATCGAACATCTTGTGAGGCGAGACGATGTCGTTGAATCTCGTGTCGGGCACCTGTGCGGCGTCGTTACGTTTGTAGGTGCGCAACGCGTTCGACGCGAGATGGTACAAGCTCGGCGCCGAGCGCATGATCGCTTCGGTCATGCCGATCGGCGAGCGCACGGTGTGCCAGGCTGCGCGGCTTGCCATGTTGAAAATACCCGGGCGCGGACTCGGATCGGGCGCTGCGGCATCCAGCGGCATTGCCGGCGTGCCCTTGTTGTCGATGTCGGCCATCGCGCCGAAGAAATTGATGATCGCGGTTCCGTCGACGGCGGCATGGTGAATCTTGGTTGCGATCGCATAGCTCCCTCTCGGCAGCCAGTCGATATTGTCGAGCCCCTCGACCACGAACATCTCCCACAGCGGCCGGTTCATGTCGAGCGGACGAGAGTGGTACCGGGCCATGTGAATGCACAGCTGGCGCCAGTCGCCCGGCTCGGGCAGCCGGCCGTGATGCACGTGGTATTCGAGATCGAAATGTTCGTCATCGACCCAGTAGGGGAAGTCCAGCTCGAGCGGCACGCGCATCAGCCTGCGCTTGAACAGCGGGCTCATGTGCAGGCGCCCCTCGACGTGCGCCAGTATGTCCTTGAAGCGGACCGTCTTGCCGCCCGGCACCGTTGTCGGGTCGAAAATCGAGATCGACGTGACGTGCGTCAGGTTGTCCTCCGATTCCATGTACAGGAACTGCGCGTCCTGGGGGCTCAATTGGTCCATGTTCATGCTCCGAAACTGCGCTGGCTGTGCCGCGCGATTTATGCCGGCAGAGCCAGCGCCTGAATACGCTGCAGGCGATGAATCAGTTCGCGAAAACTCCTCGCCACCTCGATGCGCCGCTCGCCGAGTTCGGCATCGCCGGCCTCGACCAGGCCCTGGTTCGCCATCCACTTGTAGCCGTTCTGAAACAACAGCTTGCCGATCGACGCTTCGCTACCGATGCGCCGGCGAAGATACGCCTGGCGGCCGTAGGCGAAACTCCGCGCGAGGCTGTCTTTCGGGCCTAAGGCCGAATTATACGGCGTTACGGCCAATACATCCGCAACGATGTAGTATGCCTCGGCGAACTGCAACAGCGTCGCATGAGCAACCAGGGGCTTGAATCTCCTCAGCAATCTCCGCCCGTAGTCAGCGTCGGCATGCAGTTTGACGTCCCAGTCGGGATCGTAACGATCGAGTTCGCGCCGAACTTCATCGCGAAACTCCTCGGCGGGCACATAGAAGAACTCGAACTTGAACAGGTCGCGGAGCCGGTCGATCTCGGCCCAGAATCCGCCGTGCGTATCCGTATCCGTCGCGGTGGATCCAACCAGGGCGAGCTCCGCGATCGCTTTCGTAACGAAATGATGAATCGTCGTATTGCGATAATAGCTGGCGACGGCCTGCTGGTCGGCGGCGATCGCGAAGACCTCCTCCGGACCGTCGGCATATCGCGATACCAGCCTGTTCTTGATCAATACCTTCGCGAGCGCATTGAATTCCGCTTCGTTCTCGATTTCGAAATGCCGGGTAATGCGAATTTCCCGCGCGCGCACCCAGGTGATCAGCTTGATCATCTCGCGGGCGAGTTCATTGCGCGTCAGCGCACGCGGGGCGGCGCCGAGCAATATCATCGTCGCGAGCGACGCAAGCGTAATCGGCGTCGCGCGATTGGCTTCGACACCGACCTGGAATGCGATCTTCGACAAGGCCAGTGAGTCCTCGCCTGACGGCGCCCGTTCGAGAACGATCGGCTTGCCGAAGTCCAGGTAGATTTGCCCCATCGGCTTCCGCAAGCTGCGCAGATAGCCCAGGAACCAGCGCAGGCTCTCGGGCTGTTTCTTTATGCCCGACTGTTCCCTCGCGTAGTCGCGCACGTCGCTGATCATGTCGTAATTGATGGCGACAGGAACGATGTGCAGCTTGCGTGCGTCATCGGCATGCGCCGCCTCGATGACGTATTTCAATATGCCGTACTTCGGCGGCATGAGCTTGCCGGCGCGCGAGCGCGTGCCTTCGAACGCCCAGCTCAGCGGGAAGCGTTTCTGCAACAGGAACGCGATGTATTGCCGCAGAATCTGTTTATACAGCGGATTGTCCTGGAAGCTGCGGCGGATGAAAATGACACCGGCGCGGCGTGCGAGGAAGCCGAGCCCCGCGAACGCCATGTTGACGCCGCCAAAGGTGTGCGGAGCCGGAAAGTCCTGTTCGAACAGGACTTTGTTGAGCGCCGGAAAGTCGACGTGCGTCTTGTGCGTGCAGAGAATGGCCGTGGGGTAGTGCTTGGTAATCTGCCGCACGCGTTCGATATCGCCGGCATCGAGCACGATTTCGGGGTCGTAGCCCAGCGTGGCAATGCGGCGATTCAAGGCATAGCTCAGGTCGAGCCAGAACGGACGCGGTCTCGATATGAGTTCCCTGAAGATCGCATCGGCCTCCGCCTCGAGCTTGTTTTTCGGCCGGCCCGTCGCGGCGCTGAGCTCTTCGAGGGCCTCATCGAAGGCGGGAGATGCCCGCAGGTGGGCGGCGACCCGCCGCGGCACCTTGTAGCGGCTCCCGCGCAGGCGCCGCTCGGCGATGTCGAGGGCGATGCTGGCCTGCCGGGCGACGAAGTCGCGAAGCGGCTCGCGTTCCGGTGCGCCGCAGTGTTCGTGGCGTTCGCGCAATTCTGCGAGCGTCGCGGGCTCCGCGTGGATGCATTCGGCGCGCGTCGGATGCCGCTCGAGAATGCGGCGTGCCTTGCGCGGACCCGGGTAGCGGCGATTGCCGAACAGCAGGTCGCGAAACCGGGGCGTCGTGTTCTTGAGGTCGAGCGACGACAGCCACACGACGCGAACCGGCGAGACCAGCGTATCGGCGGGCACGTCGAGCGCCGCGCCGAGCGCAGCCGCCGGAATGCGCTCATCCGCAGCGGCGATCGGCACGCTCACGAACGAGACGTTGCCGGCGTAGTTTTGCGGCCGTTCTGCCTGCAGCCAGCGTTCCAGGTGGTGTTGCTCTACCTCGTGGGCGGTATCGAGCAGGAATAAGACGTTTGCATCAGGAGCGGCCGGCCATGGGCCGACGCTCATTCACGCACTCCGCGCGCACGGATCTCGGCAGGTGCCCGCTCACCCGCGACTCCCTTCTTCGCGACGGATTTCTTCGCAGCGGTTTTACCGACGTTGCTTTTCTTCGCTCTCTGCCGCTTTCGTTTCGCGGGCGACCTGGTTTTCGCCGCGACCTTCGGTTCGATCGTCCTGACAACGTGTCCCCCATCGTCCTGGCCCAGCGCTTCGAGAAACAGCCGCCGCACGTCGGCGACATGCCTGTCGATCGATTTTGCGCTCCAGGCGCTCGTGTCCACGGGCGGCAGTACCTCGACTTCGACGGTACCCGGCCGATAGATGAAGTCGCCCTTCGGCATCACATCGGTCGAGTTCTGAATCACGATCGGCACGATGGGCACACCGGCCTGCATCGCCAGGTGAAACGCCCCTTTCTTGAACGCCGCGAGTTTCGGGCCGAGCGAACGGGTGCCCTCGGGCGACAGGCATACGGACTTGCCCTCGACGCGCATGGCGTCGACGAGCGGCGCCATTGCCTCGATGGCGCTCGCTGAATTCTTGCGGTCGATGAGTACGACGCCCGCCGCCTCCATGACCTGGCCGATGACGGGCATGTCGCGGATCTCGCGCTTGCCGACGCCGGTGATGTCGCGCCGCAGCAATCGCGCGATGATGACCAGGTCGACATTGCTCTGATGATTGAAGATGAAGACGGCCGGCCGGTGCGACCACAGGTGGTGCTCACCCTTGACTTTCAGGTTCAGGCCGATCAGCGCACTCGCGGTATCGGCGAACAGCGATACCGAGAAATTCAGGGCATCGCGCTTCGAGCCCGTCAGCGCCCAGATCGGCAGCCCGGCGAAAAAACTCGCCACGAGGCTCGCGGGTACGAGCAGGGACCGCAGCAGGTCGGTTGCGTGCGGCCGACCGCGGCTTCCGAAGCGCCGCACGGGCCAGCCGCGCCGTTCGGCGACGGCCAGCAGCTTCTTGTTGGGATTCAGCGGCCGCGGATTGCCGACACGCTCGAGCAACAGGATGTCGTCATAGCTGTCCGAATAAAAAAAGCTCTTTGACAGATCCACGCCCGTGTCTTCGGCGAGCATTTCCGCCGCCTGGACCTTGCCCGGCCCGAAGCAAGTCGGCCGAATGACGCCGCCCGTAAACCTGCCGTTCTCGACCTGGAGTCGCGTGCAGAGTACGTGATCGATGTCGAGTTCCCGGGCCGCGGGTCCCACCTGGTAGGGCGTCGCCGAGGAGATGATTGCCACGGTATGGCCCTTGCGCAGATGTGTCTGCACGAGTGCACGGGTTTCGGGATAGATCTGTCGCGCGATATGGGATTCGAAGAGTTCCTCGCCGAAGTGTATGTAGCTGTCTTCGCGAACGCCGCGCAGGAATTGCGACGTCGCGATCATCATCGCCGAGAATCCCATGTTTCCGAGGCCGAAGCTGGCCATGACACTGACGAGTTCGATCAGCTTTCGGGGCGACAGCTCGCCGCGCTTGACCTGCTCCTCGATGAAAGCGAACGCGGAATAGCCGGAAATGATGGTCCCGTCGAAATCGAATAGGGCGCCGACCTGTGGCCCGTCGGGCAGCTTGAGGATCTCGGCGACGACGTCTTGATGCGGCAACATGAAAAATCTCCTGCGGACCCGTAACTATACAGGTCATCGGTGAACTTGTCGTAGCCGAAGCCGGCGGGTGCGGGGCCGACGCGGGGCCGGTCACCGCAGCCGTGGCGCCCCGATCCGCGGCGGCACCGAAATCGATCGGCCACGGGAAGCCCAAGTCGGGGGCGTTTTGATCTAGAATGTCATGCACAACGACAACGGGGGATCGACTTGACCGAGACGACGATTACGGGCTTCCTCGAGGCCGTCGCAGAGGAGCATCCGGACCTCGTGTGGCTGCGCGACCGGGCCGGCGACACGTTCGCCGAGTGGACCTGGCGGGACGCCGTCACCGAAATTTACGCGGCGGCGTCATGGTTCGAGCGGCGCTACGGTTCGGACCGGGCCAACATCGCGCTGCTCTCGCGCAACCGGGCGCACTGGGTGCTCGCCGACCTGGCCGTGGTCGCGTCGGGCAACGTGACGATCCCGCTGTTCACGACGCTCGCCCCGGCGACTGCCGATTACATCCTCGACTTCACCGAGGCGCGGGCGCTGGTCCTCGGCGAGGCGGAGAACTGGCCGTCGGTACGGGAGATCCTGCCCGACGGCATCGATATCGTCACGCTGCCGGGCGTCGAAATCGACGACCCCCACACGCGCTGGGAGGACATCGTGCGCGAGAATTCGGGGCAGCGGCCGGGATACGAGTGCGCTCACGACGACCTCGTGTCGATCGTGTTCACGTCGGGCACGACAGGCGTGCCGAAGGGCGTGATGCAGACGCACGACTCGATGCTGATTCCGATGCTGCGCGGCCGCGACCTGTTTGCGATTCGGCCCCATCCGCGCTTTTTGTCCTATTTGCCGCTTTCGCACATCGCCGAGCGCCAGCTGGTATTGATCCAGTCGATCATTCATGCCGGCAGCGTGACGTTCAACGAGTCGCTCGCGACGCTCGTTCGCGACATGGCGGACACGCGGCCCGCTTACTTCTTCGGTGCGCCGCGCGTCTGGGAGCAGCTGCAGCAGGGCATCATCGCGAAGTTCGGTTCCCACGAGGCGCTCGAGAAAGCGCTGGAGGCCGCTCCCGAGGAAACGGCGCTCGGCGTCCGCAAGGGCCTGGGACTCAACGACGCCGATTACCTGCTCACGGCCGCTGCGCCGACGCCGCCGGCGCTGATCGAATGGTACGAGCGACTCGGTATCCAGCTCATGGAGGGCTTCGGGCAGACCGAAATCATGGCCGTTGCGGTCAACGTGCCCGATGCGCGCAAGATCGGCTCGATCGGCCGCGTGCCGGACGACGTCGAGCTCCGGATATCGGACGAAGGTGAGCTGCAGTTCAGGGCCGCGGGTGCGGCCGTCGGCTACTACAGGATGCCCGAGAAGACCGCCGAGACGTTCGTGGACGGCTGGGTCTGCACGGGCGACAAGGGCTACATGGACGACGACGGCTTCGTGTACCTGACCGGCCGCGTCAAGGACTACTTCAAGACGATCCAGGGTAAATTCGTGGCGCCGACGCCGATCGAGAATCGCTTCGCCGAGAATCCGTTCACCGAGCAGCTGTGCCTGCTCGGCCGCGGGTACTCGAAGACCGTGATGGTGGCCGTGTTGTCGGAGCATGCCGCCGGGACGAAGCGCGAAGAGCTCGAAGAGGCGCTGGCCCGGCATGCCGAGAGCGTCAACCGCGAGGTCGACAAACATGCTCGGATCGGCGCGGTCATCGTCTGCGGCGAGCCCTGGACGATCGAGAACGAATTTCTCACCCCGACGCTGAAGATCCGGCGCGACGAAGTCGAAAAGAGCTTCGGCGATCGCGCCCGCGAACTCGCGCAGCAAGCGGCGGTCAGTCGCAAGCTGCTCGTCGACTGGGCGGCGTCCGGATCGTGAGGGCCGCGATCGGTTGTTGATGCGGCCGACGGCCGACCCGCCCCCTCTCGCGCCCGAATCGGATGCGGCGCGAGTGCGCCGGTCCTAGCCGCCGCGCATGCGCGCGATGAATGCGTCGGCCTCCTCGATGGCGACCTGCATATCGCGAATCAAGGCGTCCACGCGTCCCTCGAGCGTCGTTGCCTGGCCGCGCAGCGCTGCGAGCGCCTGCGCGTTGAGGCTGTGCTTCAGAAACAGCACGTTGTCTTCGAGCACCGCCATGACGGGATCGACACGGCTCCGCGCCGTTTGCATGCGGCCCCTCATTTTCGTGAACTGACGGCGGGCCAGCGCGAGCTTTTTTTCCTGGTCGGTGCGCAGCGCAGCACTTGAATACAGGTCGAGTTCCGATTCCCAGTCCTCGAACAAATCCTCGCTGACGCGGTCGATCGAGGAAAGATGATCGTCGAGGTCCTGCGTGGCGTCGCGCGCACGCTCGACTTCCTTGCTGAGTCGCTTGTATTTCTCTTCGAGTTCGCCGCCGTCATGTCCGATCAGCCCGCTCAGCTCGTCGTAAGCGGAGACCAGTTGCTCGCGGGTCTCGGACTGCGCGTCCCTTGCATCCTCGACACGATCGACGAGAATGTCGCGCTTGTGGATGCCGACCTTTTCGAGCGCCGAGTATTGCACGGATGCACAGCCCGACACGGCGGCGAGCATAAGCAACATCAGCGTCATTCTCGCAATTTGCAGATTGCCGAGATCCTGTGTCATCTTCCTAGTCCCTTGCACAAAACGGATTGCCACATGCCTCCGCTATTGTCGAAGATCATACCGATGCTGCCGTCGATTACGAAAAAAAAGAGCGCCTGGGCGGGCATGGCCGCATTGCTCGTCGCCGGATATTTCGTGACGGGCAGCGTCTCGAGCGGCCTCGACTGGATGTGGAAGGAACCGCGCGATCTGCTCGTCGATCGTGTCGAGGACGCGCGCGACGGACAACAGGCGGCCGCGCAGGAATTCCGCGACGCGCTGGCGGAGTTCAGGGCCGTCGTCGATCTGCCGGAGACCGAGTTGGAGCGGCACTACAACAGACTCAATGCCGCGTACGAGCGCAGCGCGAAGTCCGCCGGCAGCATCAGCAAACAGATCGATCGCGTCGTGGACGCGAGCAACCGGCTGCTCGAGGAGTGGCGGGGCGAGCTCGGCGATTACAACGACCCGGCGCTGCGGCGGATCGCGGAACAGCAGTTTGACCGCACCCGCGATCATGCGACGCGCCTCATTGCCTCATTGCGGCGGACCGAGGACCGCATGCAGCCCGTGCTCGCGTCCTTCCGGGACCAGGTTCTGTACCTCAAGCACAATCTCAACCTGTCCGCCATCTCGGC
>JBFISV010000016.1:0-18268 GCA_041608415.1 Woeseiaceae bacterium | reverse complement strand
GAAGTTGACGTAACGTATCCGAAACCCGGCCTCCCGCAGCAGCGGATCGAGGGTTCCGAGGGGCTCGTACGGAACGTGTTGAAATACAAGTATTTTCGGGCGAGGCATTGGTGTCAGCGAGTTTCCGCGAGTTCGATTACCCGCTCGAGCTTCGACCCGTCGACTATAGCCGCTGCTGCCGCGTTCGCGAAGTCCGGAGTCGTATTGCACTGCAAACCGATGGGCACTACAGTGGAAATGACTGTCACCGGCCGTTGGCGGCGGAACTTAAGTGGCCGCTCGCTGCCCTAGACTAAGGGATAGCAGGGCCGGGACGACAGCGGGACGGGGACATTTGACTGCCACATTGCGTAATTTACTGAGCGGAACCCTGGTTGCGGCCCTCGCGGCGGGCTGCAGTTCGAATGTGACTCTCGACCCGCCCACGATCCCAGAGCCGCTGATCGTCAAGATTCCGATGTCCGTCGCCCTCCGATTGCCGGAAAATTTCGAGAGCTTCGAGCACGAAGAAAAGGTTCTCGGACGCGACGTGTGGAAAATCGACCTCGGCCGTTCGAACGCCGTATTCTTCGAACAGCTGTTCGGCTACATGTTCGAGGACGTAATCATCATCGACGCCGAAGAGTTCGCAGGAGGCGCGGCGCAGCCTGCATTCGACGCGCTCATCGAACCGAGCATCGATGCCTTCGAATTTGCAGTGCCTGTTCAGACGAAGACCGACGCGTTTGCCGTCTGGATCCGCTATCGGCTGAAGATCTTCGATCGTGACGGCGATCTCGTCGCCAACTGGCCCGTAAGTGCTTACGGCAAGAGCTTGACGACCACGCTCGGCGGATCGGACGCGTTGCAGCGCGCTGCCGTTCTCGCGATGCGCGATGCGGCCGCGCTGATGATCATGAAATTCGACGATCACGCCCTCATCGCCTCGCTTGCCGATCCAGGCAGTACCACCGCCGTCGAGGACGACGAAAGGGCCGAGACCACGGCGCAGGCCGTGGCCAATCCAGGAGTCAGTGATGAATGAACTCACCCCCCGCGCGACGGCCGGTCGTGCGATATTCGCGACCGCCCTGCTGACGCTGGCCGCCGGCTGCGTCACGTCGCGCGTCGAAAACTCGCGCGAGGGACTGACCGGTATCGGCAAGGGAGAAACCGTCGTCATCATGGCGAAGAGCTACCACCTGGGCAACGAGACCGAAGCCAAGTACATCACGTGCATCGAGAATGCTCTCGGGCGCGGTGCGCAGGGCCTGCGCGTCATTCCGCGCAAGCAATTCATCGACTCCCTGTTCCCATGGTTCGAGCCCCGTACGGCGCCCTCGGAGACCAAGAGTCTGCCGAAACTCATGGAACGCCCCGGCGTCGCCGCGCGCATACGCGAACAGGGCGTTCGCTACATCGTCTGGCTCGATGGCGACACGGAGAAGGTCGCGGGCGGCGGCAGCCTGTCCTGCGCCGCCGGACCCGGTGGCGGCGGCTGCTTCGGCTTCGCGTGGTGGCAGAATGCGTCCGATTACAACGCCGCCGTGTGGGATCTCGATGGGCTCGAATCGGCCGGCACGGTTTCGGCCGACGTCAGTGGCACCTCGTTCCTGCCGGCCCTCGTGGTGCCGATTCCGCTCATCGCGAGAACCCAGGCCACGGCCTGCAAAGGGCTCGCCAACCAGTTGCGTGCATTCATCGTCAGCGACGAATTCAGCTAGGGAGGCTCTGATTAATTCGCGTCGCACACGACGAATGGACCGCCTGGTGTCGCCGCAGCAGGATTAGCGTCTGCCGCGCAGACGCCTGAATCTCACCTGAAACGCCCGCCGCGAAGAAACGCGTTGTCGTAATAGCCGGAGCGCAGCGACGCCACGGAGACCCGCCGGCCCGTCGACGGCGCATGGACGAACCTTCCGTCTCCGATGTACAGCCCCACGTGCTGCATTTTCCCCTCGATCGAGAAAAACAAAAGGTCGCCCTCCTCGAGTTCGGAGCGGCCGACGGCCACGGTGTCGGCCCACAGCCTGCCGGTCGTCCGCGGCACCGGCCTGCCGGCTTTGAGGTAGGAATAGTGAACCAGTCCGCTGCAGTCGAACCCGGACGGGCCACTTCCGCCATAGCGATACGGCGCTCCGAGTTGCTGCATCGCGATCGTCACGGCGCGCTCGCCGACGGCATTCCCCGCAGCCACGCGCGCGCCGCTCGCCGACCGCAGTTCCTGCGCCGGGGTCACGGTCGGTGAGCCGCCGCAGGCTGACAGCAGGGCCGCTGCCGAGAGAATGGCCGCGAGACACTGAATGCGGCGCGGTGGCTGGGCTATCATGGCGGTCTCTCTGGCGATCGGAATCCAAAGTGTAAGGGCGGCGCCCTGAATCGGCTATGAACTGCATCTCACAGAAGCGCATTCGCGCCACTTGCCGGCTGCGCGCGGGACGTGCGATCGGGCGGCTGCTGCTGTCCTCGACGATATGCCTGGCGGCCTGCGGCTCCCCGGTATCCGGGTCGGCCGCGAGCGACGGCCGCGACAGCTACGGCCTGACGTACACGGTGACTCCCTCTCCCGTCGAACAGCGGGTCGACGTCGAACTCGAACTCGAACAGACCCGTGACCTGCTGCGAGAAATGAGCTTCGATGCCGCGGGGCTCGGCGCACTGCGCGGCGACGGCCGTATCGAAACGATCGATGGCCGCGTCCGCTGGCAGCCGCCGGACAAGGGCGGCAAATTATCGTGGAGCACGATCGTTGCCAACGCCCGCAACGGCAACGGCTACGATGCCTGGCTCGATACGAATTGGGGACTTTTTCGCGCCGAGGACATCATTCCGCGCGCGGCGACACGAACGCTCAAAGGCGCGACGTCGAATACGCGCATACGCTTCCGCCTGCCGCGAAACTGGGCGGTCGTGACGGAATACTTCGGCAAGGACGATACATTTCCGGTGGCAAGGGAGGAGCGCCGATTTTCACAGCCGACCGGCTGGATCGTCATGGGCGAACTCGGGGTTCGCATCGAGCGTATCGCCGGCGTGCGTACCGTGATCGCGGCTCCCGAAAACCAGCAGGTTCGGCGTCTCGATATGCTGGCGCTCTTGAGCTGGACGTTGCCGGAACTCGCGCGCGTCCTGCAGGACCTGCCGTCTCGTCTCGCGATCGTCAGCGCCGGCGATCCGATGTGGCGCGGCGGATTGTCGGCGCCGCGGTCCGTCTTCGTGCACGCCGAGCGGCCGCTGATCAGCGAGAACGGAACGAGCACTCTGCTGCACGAAATCATGCACGTCGCTTTGGCCATGCGCGCCGTGTCCGGCTTCGACTGGATCGTCGAGGGGCTCGCCGAGTATTACTCACTCGAACTCCTGCACCGCAGCGGCACGCAGTCGGCGAAGCGCCATCGAATTGCACACGAATTCCAGGCGGACTGGGCCGAGTCCGCCGATCGTCTGTGCGCACCGTCGTCCAGCGGCGCGAGGACGGCGCTTGCGGTCGTGACGCTCGCCGCGCTCGACACGGAGATCGGGTCCGCGACGCAGAACGACGCCGGCCTCGACGACGTACTGCGCGCGCTCGTCGCCGCCGACCGGCCGCTCGACCTCGAGTTGCTGCGTTCGGCCAGCCGCGAAATAATCGGGCGCAACCCGGCCGCGCTGCGTGTCGATCAACTGCCGGGTTGCCGCGAATTGCCACCGCCCGGAGAGGCGCCCTGACGGACCCATGGACCAGAACCACGAACTCAAGCTGCTGCTGCAATCGCGCTCGCCGATCATAGTCGTCGAAACGCAGGACGAGGCGCGCATTCTCGAGATTCTGCTGTCGATCAATATCGCCACGAGTTCGACGGAGTATCGTCCGCTGTTTCGCTGGACGATCACGGACGGGCTGCAGCGCCTCGACATCGACCTCGAACCGCAATTGCTGAATGCCGATCCTACCGGCGTGCTGCGGCATATACGCGCGGTGGACAAGCCCGGAATATACGTGCTGCTCGACTTTCATCCGTTCCTCGAGGATCCGGTTCACATACGTCTGCTCAAGGACATCTGCATCCAGGGCTCGGAAAGGGACCAGCATCTCGTTCTCCTCAGCCATGCCGTGTCGCTGCCGCGCGAACTCGAGCCCTTCAGCGCATGCCTGGACATCGCGCATCCGAACGTCGACGAGCGCCGCCAGATCGTCGAGCGTGTCGCCAACGAGTGGTCGACGCAAAATGCCGGTACGCGCGTCCAGGCCGATCCGCGCGCGTACAAAATGTTGCTCGAAAACCTCGCCGGTCTCAGTTATCAGGATACCGAGCGGCTCGCCCGCAATGCGATCTTCGTGGACGGCGCCATCACGAAGAGCGACCTGCCCGGCGTCATGCAGGCGAAATACGAACTGCTGAACCGCGGCGGCGCGCTGCATTTCGAATACGATACGGCGAGGTTCGGCGACGTCGGCGGCCTCACGAAATTCAAATCCTGGCTGGCGCAGCGCCGCGCTCCGTTTCGACGCGAACCCGGCGCCGAACACCTCGATCCGCCAAAAGGCATTTTGCTCATCGGAATTCAGGGCTGCGGCAAGAGCCTCGCCGCAAAAGCGACGGCCGGGATATTCGGCGTGCCGCTTCTGCGCCTCGATTTCGGCGCTCTTTATGACAAGTATCACGGCGAAACGGAGCGCAAGTTGCGCGAGTCTCTGAAAACCGCCGACGTTATGTCGCCGTGCGTGCTCTGGATCGACGAAATCGAAAAAGGCCTCGCGGGCCGCGGCGGCGAGACCGGCACCACGCAGCGCGTACTCGGCACCTTTCTCACCTGGATGGCCGAAAAAACGGCGCGCGTGTTCGTCGTCGCGACGGCGAATGACATAAGCTCGCTGCCGCCGGAACTCGTGCGCAAAGGTCGCTTCGACGAGATTTTTTTCGTCGACTTGCCGGCAGCGCCGATTCGTGCCTCGATATTCTCGATTCACCTCGCCGCGCGCGGCCAGGCGCTGGAGCATTTCGACGTCGAGTCTCTCGCCGAAGCGTCGGCGGGATTTTCGGGCGCGGAGATCGAGCAGGCCATTGTTTCCGCGCTGTACGCGGCCCACGCGAAAGACGAGCCGCTCGGCAGTGCGCATGTACTCGAGGAAATTCACCGCACGCGGCCGCTTTCGGTGGTAATGTCCGAGCGTATTGGCGCACTCAGAAACTGGGCCGATGGCCGTACCGTACCCTGCGACTAAATCGCGCTTTATGTAATGCAGTCAGCAAAAAATGCGAACGCCGGCCTTCCGGCCGGGCATACACGTGGTATTATTCGGCCATGGCTAATGAAAACAAAAAAATAAAAGTATTAGTCTCTCGGGACGATGACCCCACGGCGGAACTCGAAGCGCTGACCGTTCGACAGACGTTCAACTTCGCGAATCGCCCGGCCGAGTCCGAAAGCAAAGCAGTGACGTCGAGTTTCGACCACGCCGAAAAGGGGCCAGCCGATGGCATGACCGTCGGCGACCTCGAGTCCGATCTCAAGGCACGATCCGAGACCATCGAGAGACTGCAATTCGACGTCGAAAAACTTCGTTCGAAATGGCTGGGCCTCGAAGCCGAGCTGAATGCGCGCGAAGAACTCACGGACAGCCTCGCGTCGCAGCTCGAATCGACGTCGCGCGAACTCGAGACGGCCACGCAGGAACTCGATCATCAAAGCGAGATGCTCTCGCTGCGCGAACGCTCGATCAAGCAACTCGAAGCCGAGATCAGCGACCGCGAACAGAAGTACAAAGAGCTGCAGGAACTCGCCGAGGAGTTTCGTGCCGCGAAACTCGAGCTCGAAGCGAGCGACGAACTGGAAGTCGCACGCCGTCAGATCGTCACGCAACAAGGTCAAATCGAGGCGCAGGAGGCGTCGCTTCGGGAACTGCGCATGCAGCAGGAGCGAACCGAGAGTTACGCAGACGAACTACGCTTCCAGGTCGTCGATATCAAGGCCGGCGCAGAAGGCGCGTTTTCAGACCGTGAAAAGCTTCGCAATGCTCTGAGCGTCGCGGAAGAACAAATAGAGTCTCTGCAGTCCGACGTCGCCGATGCGCAGACGACGGCGAATACCCTGCGCGGCAAGCTGGAGGACGTTCAAGCTACGCACGCGGACATGCTCGAGGAAATGCGGGCCGCGCATGCGAAGGAATTCGAGGAGACACGAGCATCGCATTCACGGCAACTCGAAGAGTTGCAGGCGGCGCACGCGGAAGAAATCGGGGCGGCGCGCTCCGCGCATACAAAGGAAATTACTGAAGCACGCTCGTCGCATGCGAAGGAAATCGAGGAGGCGCGTGCGTCGCACTCACAGCTCCTCGAGGAGGCGCAGCAGTCGCATGCCAGCGCGCTCGCCGAGGCGCGTGAACTGCATGAACAGGAATCGCGCAAATTGCGCGCCGAACTCGCCGACGCCGAAACGGGCCTTGCGGACAAGGAAGCGGCGAATCGGCAGCTCGCCGCCGCGCGCGATGAACTCGAGGCCGCCCTGACCCGGGCCGAGGCGCGCATCGAGGCGCTGCAGAAGGAACTCAATGAAGCGCAATCCGCCCACGAGGCCGACCGCGTTGCGCTCAAGAATACGGAAACCGCGCATGCGGCTGCCCTGGACGAAATGCAGACGGCGCACGCCAAGGCGTTCGAGGACGCCGAGCGTTCGCACACAAACCTGCTCGAGGAAATGCGCGCCACGAACGCCAAGGCGTTCGAGGAATCGCAGCTTGCCCACGCCAACCGGCTCGAAGAAACACGGCGCGCATCCGACAAGAAGTTCGACGACTTGCAGGCGGAGCACAAGCGAGCGCTCGACGAGGCACGCCAGTCGCACAGCATCGAGGCGCGCGGCCTGCGCGACTCGCTGCACGAAGCCGACAAGAAGCTCGCGGAGTTCGAACAGTCGCAACAGCGACTCAAGACCGATCGCGACAAATTGCGCGAGGAGCTCGGAGCAGCCGTGGATCGAATCGACTCCTTGCGGCACGATCTCGGCGAATCGCAGTCGAACGCCGAGGCGTTCCGCGGCCAGCTCGAAGAGCTGCAGAATACGCACACGACGATGCTCGACGAGCTGCGGGCCGAGCACGCCGCGGCGCTCGAGAGCGAACGGTCTGCAGCTGCCGATCAGCTAGAACAGACACTGCTATCCCGCGCGAAGGCTGCCGAGGAGATGCAGGCCGCTCACGATCAAGCGCTCGAAGAAGCGCGAGCCTCGCAGGCGGAGGCGGTGCTGTCGCACACGAAGGCCGTGGAGGAAATGCAGCGCGAGCACGAGAAGGCCCTCGAGGAAGCACGTGCCTCGCAGGCAGAGGCGGCGCTGTCGCACGGCAAGGCCATGGAGGAGATGCAGCGCGAGCACGAGAAGGCGCTCGCAGCGGCGCAGGTATCGCGCGACGAGGCGCAGGCGTCGCACACCGAAGCCGTCGAGGAAATGCGACGCACGCACGAAAGCGCGCTCGAGGCAGCAGAAGCCGCGCACGACCAGGCGATGCGCGACCTTCGCACTGAGCTCGGCGAGACAGAATCCGCGCTGGCCGAAAATGAACAGCTCAATCAGCAGCTCGCCGAGGACCTGGGAAAAGCCCAGGCCGCGAGGGACGAACTGCAGCGCAAGATCGGCGAAATGGAGCGACAGGACGCCGCGCACATAGAGGACCTCGAGCAGCAGCTGCAGAAGTTGCAGTCCAGTGCCAGCGAGTACGAGGAAAAACTCGAAAGCAAAAGCGCCGCAATCAATACTCTGCTCGCAGAGGTTGCGAAGAAGAGCCAGGAAATTGCGTCGATCGGGGAAATGGAAGAGGTCATCCACGAAATCGGGGATCGAATGTCCGAGCGATTCGACGAGTCGAATCTTACGAGCGCCAAGCGAAAGTCCGGGCATTTTGACGAGTCGGATTCCACGGGCGCCAAGCTGACGTCCGAGCGGCTGGACGAGACGAGTTCCACGGGCGCGCACCGGATGCCCGAGCCTGTCGAAGAGACGGGTTCCACGGGCGGCGATCGCCTGACCCGACAGCTCGTAGGCCGATTCGACGACCAGGAGCTGCGCTTTCCGCTATTCAAGGATCGGCTGACGATCGGGCGGACCGAAGACAACGACATTCCGCTGGACGCACAGTACATCAGCCGCCGGCACGCGGTGCTGGCAACCGAGGGTGGCACGGCACGCATCATCGATTGGGGCAGCCGCAACGGCGTTTATGTCAATTCGAAACGCGTTACCGAGCATTTCCTCAAGCACGGTGACATCCTGACGATCGGTACCGCCGAATTCCGTTACGAAGAACGCCCCAAACACGAAAGCTGAGCACGCGGTGATTTGTGAGCATAGTCACGGACAGGCGTGACGTTAGTTTGTATGCTCTGACGACGGTCAAACCACTCATGGACGAGTCACTATGCTGAGCACGGCAACTCCGACCAGCGCGGACCCCACCGACACACAGCAGCTGACCCGGCAAACGGGCGGCATGATCGCGCGCAAGGTGTGGCTGCCTAAGGTCCTTTACAACGCGCTGCCGTATTTCTACCTCGTTTCAGGCCTCGTCGCTTTCTTCGCGACACTGTACATCGGCGCATGGTTCTGGATCCTGCCGCACTACCTGCTGTTCTCCGCCGCATGCATCCATCTCGGCGTAGTCGTCTACCGGCGTCGTAACCGGCGCCGTATAGCGGGCCCCGAAGAGGGTTGACCTGACCCCGATGCTGGGCAAGGATTGGCGACTTTCCGCCGCCTGGAATCCTGCATGCCCGCGACCAAATCTCCACTGCGCGCCGCGCTGACGCGGGAAGCCGCAATCTTCACCGGCTTGCTGTTCCTCGGCTTCGTGCTGCTGCCGATCGCGGCATGGTTCGCCGGCCGGGCGCTGTTTGGCGACTACGGCGGCAGCGGCTACGGCGACTTCTTCGGCACACTGAGCGCCAAGGTTCGCAGCGGCGATCGCGTCGCCTGGTTCCTGATCCTGTCGCCGTATCTCGCCATTCTCACGCTCAGGCTCACGATCTGGGGTTGGCGCAAATCGGCGCACCGCGCCAGCGACCGCTGATTCCCGAGGCTGCGCCGGGCCCCGGAATGTGACGCGCTTCACGCTTGCCAGCCATTACCGTCGCCAGGTAATAGCCATTGCCGGCATATTATGTTCAGCTAAGGCCTCAAGAGCGATCGTCAGCGCTTAAGATCCTGAATACCACCTCTGCCCCGACTATCGAGAATTCACCACGCATGATCAGACTATTCAAAAAAATCTTCTCGCCTGACGCCCGCCCCGTCGCGCAGGCGCCCGCCAAGACCGCCATACAGTCACAGCGTATCTTGCGCCAGCTCCACGCCGAGGAGCCGCCCGAAACCCTCGAAATCGAGCCGAGACTCGCGGGTCGGGTCGTGTCCAACGGGCCCGGAAAAAACGTGCTGGTCCGCACGACCTATCAAAAACGCGCAGGCGACCTGTCCGGGGGCCTGGAAATCGTCGACGATCCGGCCGCCAACCCGGATCCCGGGGCTGGCATTGACCCCTACAATACAGGTAAGTTCGACCGTTCGAAGAACTGGGACAAGCGCTTCCGCAAATAATCGATAATGAGCCTCAGAGTTTCTTTTGACCTCGACGAATCCGATCTCGAACACTTCCGACTGATCATGCGGTCCGCCAGGCAGGCCGCCGCCCGTCTGACCCCGGAGGAAATCGTCGCGGCAGCGACGAATCTGCTGGAAAAAATCGAGGCATCCGGCGCGCCCGGATTCATCGCCTCCAGGCTCGAAAAATTGCGGCTCATGATCGAGATGCTGTCGGACCTCGATTGGCGGTTGCCGCACGACGAGGCCAATCGGGTCCTCAACGCACTGGCCTATTTCAGCGAGCCCGAAGACCTGATCCCCGACGACATCCCGGGTCTCGGCTATCTCGACGATGCCATTATGATCGAACTCGTCGTTCGTGAACTAAGGCACGAAATCGATGCGTACCAGGACTTTTGCGACTACCGCGCACGGGAGCGCGACAAGCATAGCGGGAGCGGCGCTGTCACCCGCGAGGATTGGCTCGAGAGCCGGCGCAAAGAGCTGCAGTCGCGGATGCGACGACGCCGTAAACACGGCGACAAGCCGGGCGGAAAAATCGGGTTGCGTCTGTTCCGATAGCATCCTCCGATAGCGCCGGTCGCGCGCATCATGGCCAGTAGTACCAGCCGGTCGCCAGAAGACCCGACCACAACAGGCCCTGCAGCCAGAATCGCCAGCGGTGGCCGAATATCAACGAGTAGAAACTCCCGGCCGATATTGCGGTCATACCGAGAAAGATGAACAGACTGAACAACAGGGGTCGAAATTCCGGCTGCAGGCGCGGATGATCGCCCCCGATCACCAGGAAAACGATGAGGACGAACAGGAGCGACACCGCGATCGACAGACACGATCCCAGCAGGAAGCCGTTTATCACCATGAGTGGACGCATCGCCGGGTATCCTCAATGGTCGTCTGAAATACGCAAGTATCGGGAATTTTTGTGGGTTGCGCCCTTGATCGCGGCGCGTCGGCAATCTAGCCTAGCCCAGAAGGCCGTCGGTGCCAATTGCCGGCCGTCGCCGCGCCCGGCGTACTCGCAAATGTGCGCCCAACAATGATGGAGTTTTTATTTTGAAACGATTCGAGACCCGACGGCGCGGCTGGCTCGCCGTGTCCATGGTAGCGATTGCAGCCGTCCCGGTCCTTGCGTTTGCCGACATCGAGACCGGCGACGAAATGCTGCGTCCGTTGCCGCGGCACGAAGACATTGGCCAGACGGTCACCCACTTCATCCAGAGATCACATTACAATCATGTCGCCGTGGACGACGATCTGTCGTCACGGGTTCTCGACCGCTATATCGAGACCCTCGATGGCAATCGCATGTACCTGCTGGCAAGCGACATCGAGTACTTCAATCAGTTCCGCTACGAGTTGGACGACTTCGTCAAGAGCGAGCCGCTCGACGCCGTGTTCGACATGTACGAGGTCTATCGCAAGGCCGTGCGCGAGCGCTATGCCTACGCGCTGACCTTGCTCGATACCGAACCCGATTTCAGTATCAACGAGGAATTCCAGTTCGACCGAACCGACGCGCCCTGGGCCGAGACCACGGAAGAACTCGACGAAATCTGGCGCCGCCGTGTCAAGAACGACGCATTGCGGCACGCGCTGAACGATAAGCCGTGGGACGAGACGCGCGATATTCTCACCAAGCGCTACAAGCGCCTGCTGCGCCGCATGGGCCAGACGACCTCCGACGATGTGTTCGAAGGATTCA
Source organism: Woeseiaceae bacterium (assembly GCA_041608415.1). Taxonomy (GTDB): domain Bacteria; phylum Pseudomonadota; class Gammaproteobacteria; order Steroidobacterales; family Woeseiaceae; genus UBA1847. The sequence continues at coordinate 7,014 of JBFISV010000016.1, read as the reverse complement.
TGAACGCATTCGCGCACACGCTCGATCCGCATTCGAGCTATCTGTCGCCGCGTAATTCCGAGGAGATTCGCATCCAGATGAGCCTGTCGTACTTCGGGATCGGGGCTTCCCTGCAGCCCGATGACGATTACGTCAAGGTGGTCGATATTATCCCGGGCGGGCCGGCGGCGATTGACGGTAAGTTGAAACCCAACGATCTCATTACCGGCGTTGCCGAAGGGGCGGACGGTGAAATTGTAGACGTCGTCGGCTGGCGCCTCGACGATGTCGTGGACCTCATCCGCGGCCCGGGCGAGACCGTCGTGCGGCTGCAGATCATCCCGGCCGACGCAGTGCCCGGAAGCGGTGAACGGGAAATAGCGCTGACCCGCGGGCAGGTCAAGCTCGAGGAGCAGGCCGCGAAAAGCGACATCGTCACGATTCCGCACGAAGGCCGCGAGTGGCGAATCGGCGTGATCGAAGTGCCGTCGTTCTACCGCGACTATCGGGCGTTATCCAGCGGCGACAAGAACTACACGAGCACGACGCGAGACGTCAGGCGGCTGATCGGCGAACTCGAGGAACAGGGCATCGACGGCCTGATCATGGATCTGCGCTCGAACGGCGGCGGACTGCTGTCGGAAGCAACCGCGCTATCCGGTCTGTTCATCGATAACGGGCCGGTCGTCCAGATGCGCAACGCGAACGGCCGCATCAGCCGGCTCGATGACCCGGACCCGGTCGCGCGTGTTGCTTATGACGGGCCTCTGGCGGTGCTCGTCGATCGCTTCAGCGCGTCGGCATCGGAAATCTTCGCGGCCGCCATCCAGGACTATGCGCGCGGCGTGATCATCGGCCAGCAGACCTTCGGCAAGGGCACCGTGCAAAATCTGTATTCACTCGACCAGTACATGCGGCCCGGGCCCGACGACGAGGACGGTTACGGGCAACTGACGCTGACGATCGGCAAGTATTACCGCATTACGGGCGAGAGCACTCAGCATCGCGGCGTGAATCCGGATATCTCGCTGCCTTCGGCGATCGACGCGGCACAGGTGGGCGAGAGCGTGCGCGACAGCGCCCTGCCCTGGGATACCATCAAGACGACGCGGTTCACGGCGGGCGAGCCGCTCGATACGACGATTCAGTCGCTGTCGGTCAACCAGAGCGAACGCTCGAAAGACGACCCGAACTACCAGTGGCTGATCGGCGGCATCCAGGAATTCGAGGAAGCGCGCTCGCGCAAGAGCATTTCGCTCAATATCGACAAGCGCCGCGCGGAGCGCGAGGACGAAATGGCGCGCCGCCTGCAGCGTGAGAACGACCGGCGCAAGGCGCTGAACCTGGAGCCCGTCGACAGTCTCGAAGACGTCGACGACGAAGAACTGCCCGACGTTTTGCTCGAACAGGCGGTCGGCATCGTGCGTGACATGGCGGAGCTCCGTACGGTCGTCGACAACCCCCCGCAGACGGCCCGGGTCGTTTCGCCCTAGCCCGCATCCGTGACCGATTCGCGGCTAAGATCGGTCAGGCCATTGTTCGAACAGCGAATCTTCGCCGCGAGCGGAATACCGGGGTGTATTTCCGAGCGGCGAAGATTCGCTGTTCGGACAATGGACTAGCGAGAGCTCGTGCAATCGGTGACGGATGCGGGCTAGCCGCGCTTGCGCGGGCGCCGACCGCTGTTATACTCGTCTGCAGGTCCATGTAGCACCTGGTGACCGTTCGGCCAGGGAGGTGCATTGCTCATACGCCACGCAACGTCGGCACGTTTACGGCTCGTTACCAGTGGGTGCGCGGTAGCGTGGCTCGGCTTGCTCGCCTTGCCCGCAGGCGCTGCGTCCGGGGTCGATATCCTCTGCGACGAGTCCGACGAGCAGTCCGCCACATTGGACGTACACGTCGAAACCCTGTCGGTCGATATCGTCAACCACGACGATGTCCCGGGCGTTACGCCCGATGCGCCCTCCGCCGCTGCCGAGCTGAGTTCGCGCGCGGCGCCTTTGACCGATTTGAAGTCATCCAGCGTGCGCGAATCCGCGTCCGAGATGAGCGAGTCAAACCCATCCGATGCGTTGACTCGCGATGACGATCTGCCGGGTCCCAGCAGCCGCTTCCCCGGCGTTTCCGATGACGAGGCGCTGCGTTACCGTTCGCGGATGTACCGCACCGATATCTAGCCGGCAAAGCGGACGGTTTTCAGTAGCTCAGAACTTTTCGCAAATCCCAGTAGTTCTCGCCCAACAAGTCCGCTTTCTTCCTTAGAACCACGCCGCTCGGGTCGAGGTCGACAATGCACGCGACGCTGCCGGCTTCGGGCATCGCCTCCTCGCCGGACGAAAACTCCGCATGTTCGCGCAGAAAGCCGGCGCGCCATTGCAGTTTCTCGGCGCAGGCTTCGTGTGTGTTCAGAGCCTCGCCGACAACCGCGATCTCCTCGAGTATGAATTCGCAAGCCGATTTGTCGCCGTAGCTGACCGATCCCACGCTTTTCTCTCCGGACTCCTTGGCCAAGGCAGCCAGGTTCTCGTCGGAAAAATGCAGGTAGAGCTGCTGCGCGAAGGATACGATCATCAGATTTATCGAGCGTTTGCTGCCGATTGCGAGTCCCTGCGTATCGGGGCCTTCGAGTGCGTGCAGCTGCGCAAGGTCCGAGCGCAGCCCCTGCTCCCGGTCGCATGCCGTTGCAATGTCTGCAGCGATGCTATCGAGCTTTCTCGCGGTGGATCGCTTGCGAATGAATCGCATGACGGCGTTCATCATCGAGAAGCTCATGCGCTCGAACTGCAATCGATTCTCGAGATCCCGGATCCGCGCCTGCAATTCGGCAATTTCGTTTTCGAGTGCTCGTGCATTGCTGCGGCGCTTTGCGTCCCACTCGCCGAGCAGGCGGCTGTGCTCTCTTTTCTCGCGCTGCTGCTTCAATTGCTCCGCGAATCGGGCAACCTGCCCCTTGATCAATTCGTTGAGCGCACGCAGCTGGTAGAAGACCATGACGCTGTACACCCAATCGGGATCGAGCAACAGCCGCTCGAGTTGATCGAGCTTCTGCTCGGCACGCGCCGTGCAGCCCTGCTCGGACTTGATCTGCTTCTTGAGTCGGAACGTCTCGTCGCGGAGATTGGCGAATTCTTTCTTGAGCTCCGCGCGGTTCCAATACAGCTCGAGAAGCTTCTCGCTCTTGCCGCGGTCTTCTTCCTGGGAGTTCCCGAAAATGGCAGTCAGGCTCGTCAACGCCTTCCCTCATTACATAATTCGCCGCCGGGTCCTCGATGCCGAGACCCAGTTACGCACGATGATCGCAACAGCGGCGAATCGAATCGCTGATCGAATCGACAGTTTCGCTACTTGGGGAGTCGCCCCAGCGGAACTCGCTCCGCTCGGGCCTCAGCGCTCGAGGATCAGGTGCCCCTGGTCTATGAGGTAGTCGAGCCACTTGTTGAGCACGATATTTCGCTTCCAGCGTGCGCCGAGTTCCCGGCCGTGCTGCCGGACGAGCCGCCGGAACGCCGCGTGGCGGTGCTCACTACCCAGGCGCATCGCCTCGGCGAGACGCCCGTCGAGATAGGCGCGCACGAGCATGTCGGGGTCTGCGACGCGGCCGCCATCCGTCTCGAAGAAATAGGTCAGCGTCAGCGTCACGGTGTAACGGCTGCGTTCGAGCACCTCCAGAAACAGGTCGCAGTCACCGGCTACCCTGGAACGGTAACAGCCATCGAGACGTTCGAGTTCGGGAATCAGATGCAACAGGCGAAGGTAGTTACTTTCATACACGGACATCAGTCCGACGAAGCTCTTCGGACGGACGATGGTTTCGGGTACGAGGCGCGAATCGAGTAACATGTCGTCAATATAACAGCATCGAGCGCTGTAAATCACGGTCGCACTCGACGCTCTACACCGGTACTATCGAGAATTCGGCTCGAAATTTCCTCGATCGAGAACTCCGTGGTGTCCACGTTCGGAATGTTGTAGCGACGAAACAATTTGTCGGTTTCCCTGAGTTCATAGCGGATCTGTTGCGCCGAAGAGTAACGGCCCAGCGGCCGCCGTTCCTTGCGGATCTGGCGCAGGCGTTCCGGCGCTATCGTCAGGCCAAACAATTTTTTCCTGTGTTTCACGAGTACATCCGGCAGCTTGCCGCTTTCCAGTTCCTCATCGGTCAACGGATAGTTGGCGGCGTAGACGCCGTATTGCAGCGCCAGGTAAAGGCAGGTGGGCGTCTTGCCCGAGCGTGACACGCCGATGAGGATGACGTCGGCCATGTCGTAATTGCGGCTGACGCCGCCATCGTCGTTCGCGAGCGCAAAATTGGTGGCCTCTATGCGTTTCATGTACGCGTCGATATCGCTCATGCCGTGAGCGCGGCCGGGCTCGTGGCTGGGCTCCGCGTTGAGCTCCTTCCCCAACGGTTCGAGAAACACGTCGAAAATGTCGAGGTGCAGCCCCTCGGCCTGGCGTACAATCGCCCGGAAATCGTCCTGGACCAGCGTCGAGAAGACGATCGGCCGCAGCGACTGGTGCCGGGATGCAGCATTGATCTTTTTGACGGCCTCGCGTGCCTTGTCTTCGGAATCTATAAATGGCAAAGTCACTTGCCGAAAATTCTGTCCATTGAACTGTGTGAGCAGGCTGTGACCGAGGGTCTCCGCCGTCACTCCGGTCTGGTCCGACAGAAAATACACAGTGCGTTCATCCATCTGGCCGATTGTCCACGTCCAGCCTGCGAACCTCAAGGGAGTCTGCATTGAGCCAATACGTCATGAAGCTCGAAGAGCTGGGTATGGATGACGTCGAAATCGTCGGTGGCAAGAACGCCTCGCTCGGCGAAATGATCAGCAATTTGAGCGGACTGGGCGTGTCCGTGCCCGGGGGATTCGCGACGACCGCGCTTGCTTTTCGGGATTTTCTGAAAAACGACGGGCTGGACACGCGGATCAACGAGCTGCTCGACGGCCTGGATGTCGACGACATCGATGCCCTGACCAGCGCCGGCATGCGCATTCGCGAGTGGATACTCGCGGCTCCGCTGCCGGAGCGCCTCACCGCCGACATCGGCGCCGCCTGGAACGAGATGGCGGCCGGCGACGACATCGCCGTCGCGGTGCGCTCGTCCGCCACCGCGGAGGACCTCCCTGATGCCTCGTTCGCCGGGCAGCAGGAGACCTTCCTCAACGTCCGCGGCCTCGACCAGGTCGTCGAGGCACTGCACAAGGTATACGCGTCGCTGTTCACAGACCGCGCCATCGCGTACCGCGTACACCAGGGCTTCCAGCACAGCCTCGTCGCCCTGTCGGTCGGCGTCCAGCTCATGGTGCGCAGCGACGTCGGTTCGTCGGGCGTCATGTTTACGCTCGATACCGAATCGGGCTTTCGCGATGCGGTGTTCATCACTTCGTCCTTCGGTCTCGGCGAAACCATCGTCCAGGGCGCGGTCAATCCGGACGAATTCTACGTCTACAAGCCCGGCCTCGCCGCTGGCAAGTTCCCGATCTTGCGCAAGAACCTCGGTGGCAAAGCCGTCAAGATGGTCTACAGCGACAATCCCCGGCCGGGAGAGACCGTATTGACCGTGGATGTCGACGAGGCCGACTCGCACCGCTTCTCGCTCGATGAGGCGGACATCATCGAACTCGCGAAGATGGCCGTCACGATCGAGGAACATTACAAGCGCCCCATGGACATCGAATGGGGCAAGGACGGCAACGACGGCAAACTGTACATCCTGCAGGCCCGCCCCGAGACCGTGCAAAGCCGGAGCGGCAGAACCATCCACCGCTACACGCTCAAGGGCAGTTCGACGGTGGTCACCGCCGGGCGCAGCATCGGCCACAAGATCGGCGTCGGCGTAGCACGCGTCATCAGGGACGTCAGCGAGATGCAGCGCGTGCAGGCCGGCGACGTGCTGGTGTCGGACATGACCGACCCGGACTGGGAACCGGTCATGAAACGCGCGGCGGCGATCGTCACGAATCGCGGCGGCCGCACCTGTCACGCGGCAATCATCGCGCGCGAACTCGGGATTCCCGCCGTGGTCGGCTGCGGCGACGCGACGGACTGCATCAGGGACGGCGCCGAGGTCACGGTAAATTGCGCCGAGGGCGACGAGGGGCTCGTCTACGACGGCGCCCTGGAATTCGACGAGACACACATCGAGCTGGATTCCCTGCCCGACATTCCGGTGAAGCTGATGATGAACGTCGGCAATCCCGATCGCGCCTTCGACTTTGCGAACATCCCGAATCACGGCGTTGGCCTCGCCCGTCTCGAGTTCATCATCAACCGCATGATCGGCGTCCATCCACAGGCGTTGCTCGACTATGAACGCCTCGATGGGGACACTCGCCAGGCGGTTGACGAACAAATGGCCGGCTACCCGGAGCCGGTGCAGTTCTTCGTCGACAGACTGGCCGAGGGCGTAGCGACGATTGCCGCGGCGTTCGCGCCGGAGCCCGTCATCGTCCGCCTGTCGGACTTCAAGTCCAACGAATATGCGAACCTTATCGGCGGTGACCGCTACGAGCCCGACGAAGAGAATCCCATGCTCGGTTTTCGCGGCGCGGCCCGCTACGTCGCCGAGAGCTTCCGGCCATGTTTCGAGCTCGAATGCCGCGCGATCCGAAAAGTTCGTAACGACATGGGCCTCGAGAACGTACAGCTCATGATTCCGTTCGTGCGCACCGTCGATCAGGCGAAACGGGTCATCGACCTGCTCGCCGCAAACGGCCTCGCTCGCGGCAAGGACGGACTCAAGATCATCATGATGTCGGAACTGCCGACCAATGCGCTGCTCGCCGACCGTTACCTCGAGTACTTCGACGGCATGTCGATCGGTTCCAATGACATGACACAACTGACGCTCGGCATCGACCGCGATTCGGCGCTCGTCGCGGAAGACTTCGACGAACGCGACGACGCCGTCAAGGCGATGCTCGAAATGACGATCCGCGCCTGCAAAGCACATGACAAGTACGTTGGCATCTGCGGCCAGGGTCCGTCCGACCATCCCGATCTCGCGCGCTGGCTGCTGGATCT
>JBFISV010000015.1:0-18400 GCA_041608415.1 Woeseiaceae bacterium | reverse complement strand
TGGCCTGTGGCTATGTTGCGCTCCTTGCGAGTATCGACATACGCGCGGCGGAACGCGCCGCAGCACAGGCCAAATGAACGCAACGTGTGCGATGAGAATTAATCAGAGTCTCCCTAGCGTGTACGGAATCGACCAGCCGCAAGCCCGGGAACGACGATGCAGCGGCAAACGACATTAGCCGTCGCCGGCGTGGCGCTCGCGATAGCGATCACCACGACGATGGATGCGACCGGATACACAATGTTCAGCGCGCTGCCGCTGTTCCCGCTGGCGGCGGTATTCTGGTACCTCTCGAAAACGTCGCGGCGCGAAGTGGGGCTCGTGTGGGGCCGCATGTCCGACTACGCCATCGCGCTCGCCTATCCACTGACCGTGCTGGGCCTGGCCTGGGCCATCGCGGCCGTCAGCGGCGCGACCGCGACCGGGGACAGCGATTGGATGAAGGCGCTTGCCAACGTCGGGCTGATGAGTACGACCGGGGTGATCATGGTACTGATCACCGAGGAGGGCTTCTTCCGCGGCTGGCTTTGGGCCGCGCTCGCGCGCACCGGGCAGAGCGAGACGCGGGCGCTCATCTTCACGAGCCTCGCGTTCACGCTGTGGCACGTATCCGCGATCTCGCTGGACACGGGGTTCGACGTGCCGGCCGCGCAGATACCGATATTCCTCGTCAATGCAACGTTGATCGGCGGCATTTTCGGCATGCTGCGCATGTATTCGGGTTCGGTCGTGGTCGCGAGCGTCGGCCACGCCGTGTGGAACGGCATCGATTACCCGCTGTTCGGATTCGGCGAAAAAGCCGGTGCGCTCGGCATCGCTGCAACAGATATTTTCGGGCCCGAGGTTGGCATCGTCGGACTCGGTCTGAACCTCGTATTTGCCGCGGTGCTGTGGCGATTGATGATGCGGCGCGCGCCGCTGCGCTAGCCGCCGACGGCCGCGGGCGACGCGACCGGCAGTACATAACGGGCGACGGCGATAAAGTGGCAGGTGCCCCCGGCGAGAACGAACGCGTGCCAGATCGCGTGATTGAAGCTCACCCGCTCGAGCGCGAAAAAGACGGCGCCGACACTGTAGCTGATGCCGCCCGCGAGCAGCCATGCCATGCCTTCCGCGCCGATTGCGTCGACGACGTCCGGCGCTGCGGCGACGACGAGCCAGCCCATCAACAGGTAGCTTGCGAGCACGATGCGCGGGTAGCGCTCGCGAAACCACAGCTTGGTGACGATCCCGGCCGTCGCGAGGGTCCAGATGACGGCAAACAGCCACCAGCCCGTGTGCGTGCGGAGGGCGACCAGCAGGAACGGCGTGTAGGTGCCGGCAATCAGCAGGTAGATCGCGCAGTGATCGAGCAGCCGGAAAATGTGCTTGTGCGGCGAGGCGTGCAGTCCGTGATACAGCGTGGACGCGAGGAACAGCAGGATCAGGCTGGCGCCGTAGATCACGCTGGCAAGAATTCGCCACGGATCCGCGCTGCCGATGGACAGATTCAGCATCCACGACAGCCCGGCGATGCTCAGAACGACGCCCGCGCCGTGACTCAGTGCGTGCAGGCGTTCCTCGCTCGGCGTGTACGCGGCTCGGGCTTCGCGCAAGGGTCTCGCTCCATCGGGCTGTTGCAATCCGTCATGTTAGCCCGTAGTCAGCGGACAATGCCTGCTAAATCGCGCCAAAAGCCGCGTCGATTTTTTCCGTGACGTCGGCAATCTCGATCAACTCCATCGCGCGTGGATCGCGCACGCGGTGACCGAAGCGCACGTCGGCCACCGATTTGCCTTCGAATTCGCCGAGCGCCTCGGCGTAACGGTCGACGGTCAGGTGCCGTGACGCGTACGGGCCCGTCCGTCGAGGATTCGAGCTCGCATACAGGCCGATGACGGGAGTGCCGACGGCGGTCGCCATGTGCGCGGGACCCGAATCCGGGCACAGCAGGGCATCGGCGGCGGCAAACACGGCGAGTGACTGCTTGAGCGTCGTCCGCCCGATCAGGTTTACGATTTCGGCGTCCTCGGCGGCGATCGTCTCGCCATAGCGGCGCTCGAGATCGCTGCTCCCGCCCGTCAATACCACGCGGGCCCGGTGTTGCGCTCGCGCGTAGCGCGCGGCCGCCGCGAAGCGTTCGGCGGGCCAGTTGCGAAAATTGCGGCTGCGCTGGCTGCTGCACGGACTGATGACGAGCGTCGGGCGGCGGCAGAGCGTCCCGGCAAACGCTTGCTCCGCATCGGCGAGCGGAATGTCCCAGCGCAACGGCGTGCTGCATGCGCCGATGTAGCGCGCAAACCCGAGCATCGCGTCGAGCGCGTGTTCCCCGGCGGCTGCCGGAATGCGTCGATTCGTAAACAGCCACTGAAAGTCGCGCGCACGCGCAAAGTCGAAGCCGAGCCGCACCGGTGCCGGAATCAGGCGACAAAGCCGGTTTGCGCGCAGCGAGGCGTGCATGCAAAGAGCGACGTCGAATCGTCGTCCCGACATCGCCTTTCGCACGTCGCGATAGGCCCCGCGACCTTTCGATTTGTCGAAGATGATAAACTCGATTTCGGGGATGTCACCGAGCAGCGACGCCTCGGTCTTGCCGATTACCCAGGTAATTCGCGCTTCGGGCCAGTTGTCGGCGATATTGCGCGCGACGGCCAGTGCATGACAGGTGTCGCCGATGGCCGAAAGGCGAATCAGGCAGATATTCCGTGGCGGCGAATTAGCGAACAACTGAGACAAGTCGATCCAAAGGGACGGGTACGTTGACTGAGACCGTCGAAAGAACCGCGACCGGCGCCATCCTATACGATCGCGCGATCATCAACCAGATTTCGACGGATCGTTTCAGCCCGAACGGATGGCCTCATTCCGAACCGCTCAGGGGCGAGTTCGGCTCCGGCGGACGCGGCAACACGCTGTTCGTCGGCAACGTGCCGCGGCAGTTCGTGCTGCGGCATTACCGTCGCGGCGGGCTCGTCGGCAAGCTGATCCGGGACCGTTACCTCTGGGCCGGGGAAAAGAGCACGCGTTCGTTTGCCGAGTGGCGGCTGCTGGCGAAGATGGCCGACTTCGAGCTCCGCGTGCCGCGGCCTGCCGCGGCGCGCTATGTTCGCCACGGCGCCTTTTATACGGCGGACATCATCACGGTAACGATTCCGAACGTGCGGCCGATGTCCTCGGTAATCGCCGAAGCGGCGCGGGACGAGGATTACTGGGCCGCGATCGGCGCGGCGATCCGGGGCTTTCATGCCGCGGGCGTCTACCACGCCGACATGAATGCCTACAACCTGCAGATCGACGCCGACGACCGCGTCTGGATGCTGGATTTCGACAAGGGCAGTCTCAGGGGCCCCGGGCCGTGGCAGCAACAGACGCTGAACCGGCTGCATCGCTCGCTCAAAAAAATCCGCACGTCGAACCCCGCGCTGCATTTCAGCGCCGCAGACTGGAGCGCATTGCTCGAAGGCTATTTCGCGGCGTCGAGGTCCGCGTAATAGTCCGGATAGCCCTCGGGAAGATTCTTGAACTTGCGGTGCACCCAGTAATACTGTTCCGGACACAGGCGAATATGCTTTTCGAGCGCGCGCACGTATTGCCGCGTGTCTGCGGCCTCATCGCCGCTCGGAAAATTCTCGAGCGGCGGGCCGATGCGGAATTCGTAATGGCCGTCGGGAAAGCGGCGCGGGAAGTAGGGCAGCGTAACGGCGTGGCCCAGCCGTGCGAGCGCCGAGGTCGCCGTCGTGTGCATTGACGGCACGCCGAAGAAGTCGATCACGACAGAGCCCTTGCGATCGTAACTCTGGTCAGGGGCATACCAGACCATCCGGCCGGCCCTCAGGCTCTTCACCATTTGCTTGATGTCGCGCTTCTCGATCGTCGCGTCGGCCGACACCTCGCGTCCCGAGCGCATCAGCTCGGTGATGAAATCGCTGCGCGAGCGGCGATACACGGCGTCGAAACCCCGGCAGTTCTGCGCCAGCACCCGGCCCATGATCTCGAGAGTCGTAAAGTGCGCGCTCAGGAGGATCACGCCCTTGCCCGAAGCCAGGGCCGCATCGAGGTGTTCGCGGCCTTCGAGGTGGCCGATTTCGCGGTGGAAGCGGTCCGACGCCCAGCGGCCCAGCCCCATCTCGATGACGGACATGCCCAGGGCTTCGAAATGACGCTTCGCCAGGGCGTTGCGTTCGCCGACGGACAGCTCCGGAAAGCACAGTTCGAGGTTGCGCCGCACGACCGCGCGCCGCGCGCCGCCGATCGCATGCAGAGATTGCCCGACCAGCCTGCCGATGGCCATGCGCATGCCGTGCGGCAACCAGCAGACGACGCGCAGCACGCCCAGTCCGAGCCACACCGGCCAGTACATCGGCGCTACGTACGTGAACAGCTTGCGGCGCTCGTCGGTCATCGTGAGCGCAGCTTATGGAGCGGCGGAGGCCGAGTCCAGCGCTACTCTGAAATGCCGTCGATGTAGGCGCCGTCTTCGGTCGGCACGTCGGCGCCGTCGGCGAGCGCATCGTCTTCCGCTTCGATCGGCTCGATCGGCGCCTCGTCGGTCTGGATGCCGACATGGAATGCCGCAAAGCCCGGCATGACGACCTGGTTGCGCGCCATGCCGATAATGCGGCCCGAGTAGGGTGAGCGCAGCTCGCTGCGGGCATTGCTCATCGGATCCGTGATCGTGCCGAGCAGGTCGCCGCGCCGCACCGTGCTGCCGAGGCTGACGTCGGCCAGGAGTATGCCGCCGGAGTCGGCGCGCACCCAGCTCGACCGGTAGTAAACCGGTTCGGGATTGCCCCAGAAGCGGCTGCGTTTCGTCATGCCGAGCGAACTCAGCAGGGTCTCGATTCCTTTCACGCCGTGCTTGACCTCGTTGAGTTCGAGCTGCAGCGGGCCGCCCGCCTCGAGCGTGACGGTCGGTATGCCGGCTGCCGTGGCCGCGTGCCGCAGCGTGCCGGCGCCAGGCGTGCTGTGCAGGATGACGGTCGCGCCGAAACTCTGGGTCAGCGTAACGACGTCGGGATTTCTGAGATCGGCTCGTATCTGCGGCAAATTGGCGCGTTCGAACGAACCGGTGTGGAGGTCGATCAGCGCATCGCAGTGCGACACGACATTGACGAAAAACGAATATGCGATGCGGGCCGCGGCACTGCCATGCGGCTTGCCCGGAAAATAGCGGTTCAGATCGCGCCGGTCCGGAAGGTACCGGGAGCCGCGCCGGAAACCCTGCACGTTGACGATCGGTACGCCGATCAGCGCGCCCGAGAATCGCTGCGGGGAAATGTCATGCATCACCCGGCGCACGATTTCGATGCCGTTGAGTTCGTCGCCGTGCACGGCGGCCGTCAGGCACAGTGTCGGCCCCGGCTCGGATCCGTTGACGACGAGAACGGGCGTCGAGACAGGCACGCCCTCGAATAGTTCGGTCGCAGCCCAGCTGAGCCGCGCGGAGGTGCCGGGAGCAATCTCGGCGCCGAGCAGCAGCAGCACGTCCGTCGCCTCGGGCGCCGCCGTTGCCCCGTTTGCGCGATCGAAGATCGGCGGTTCCGCCGGCGTATGCACCGGTGCCTCGGCGGCGGGCGCCTCGTCTCGTTCGGGGGCGGCCGGGAGCTCGCTTCCGGCGACGTCTACGATTGCATCGGAACGCGCTTCGTCGACGACGGTCGTAGCACTGGATGACGGCGTGTCCGTGGCGGGCGTGACCACCGCATCCTCGCTGGCAGGCGCAATGCCGCCGGCGAACAGGACCATGAGTCCGCTCAGACGTGCGACAAGGGAGATTTCGTGGCTGCTGACTGTCATTGTTGTCGAGGGCGCGTCGTCGCGGACCTGTTTCAAGGATTCCGAAGCCCGATTTGCTGCCGCCCGCAAAGCTCTTTAGCATCTACAGCGTACGACAGTTCCCGGTGTTTTTCTGTGAACTAATCAAGAGTTTGTAATTGAAACCTGAACCCAGCTAAATGACAAGAGAAACGCCCGTATTTCTCCTGCTGCTGTGTCTTTTCACAGCCACCGCCGCCGTTGCCGAGACCTTCCCGAGACCGCCCGAACTCGAGGCGGACGTCGAATTCTGGGTCTCGATTTTCACGCGCTACGACTCCGACGAGGGCGTCCTGCACGACAGCCGGGAACTCGGCGTCGTCTACGAGCGCCTCGACATGCCGGCCGAGCTGTCGCGCCGCGAACGCCAGCGGCGCGTGTCGCGCCACAAATCCGACCTCAAGCGCATTTTACAGAGCCTCGCGGCCGGCAAGCGCGACAAGCTGACGCCGGAGGAAGGGCGCGTGCTGGCCCTGTGGCCCGCGGACGTGAGTAATGCGACGCTTGCGGCGGCGGTCAGCCGCATTCGTTACCAGCAGGGACTGGCTGACCGCTTTCGCCAGGGCCTCGTGCGCTCGGGACGCTGGCGCAGCTTTGTCGTAGCCGAATTTGCGGCGCTCGGCGTGCCCGTCGAACTCGCCGCGCTGCCGCACGTCGAATCGTCCTACAACCCCGCCGCGCGATCGCACGTCGGGGCATCGGGAATCTGGCAGTTCACGCGCAGCACCGGGCGCCGATTCATGCAGGTCGACCACGTCGTCGACGAGCGTAATGACCCGTTCGCGGCGACGCGCGCCGCCGGCCGGCTGCTTGCCTACAATTATTCGATCGCCGGCAACTGGCCCATGGCGATCACCGCCTACAATCACGGCCTCGCCGGCGTTCGCCGGGCGATGCGCAAACACGGCGATACCGCGTACGTCGATATTCTGCGCAACTACAACGGGCGTGCTTTCGGCTTCGCGTCGCGCAATTTCTACGTTGCGTTTCTCGCGGCCATGCAGGTGGACCTGAACGCGGAGCGATACTTTCCCGGCGTCGTCGCCGACGCAGCCATCGCCTACGACAGCGTCGATTTACCGAAATACATCCGTGTCACGGAGCTCGCGCGCACGCTGGGCGTTACGGAGGCCGAGCTGAAAAAGCACAATCCGTCGCTGCAGTCCACGATCTGGTCCGGCAGCAAGCTCCTGCCGCAGGGTTTCGGCCTGCGCATGCCGAGCGCCTCGCTGTCGCGACCGCTCGCCGACTTGCTCGCAGCCGTGCCCGCGGATCACTGGGCATCCGAGCAGCTGCCGGATCTCTACCACACGGTTGCGCGCGGCGACACGCTCTCGCAGCTGGCCGCCACCTACAAGACGCGCGTATCGACGCTCGTCGCCCTCAATAATCTCGGCAGCCGGCACCGGATCCGGGCCGGCCAGCGCTTGCGGCTGCCCGCGGCGGGCCCGGTAGAAGTCCGCGCCGTCGCGCCGGCCGTACCCGCGGTCGCCGTCGCAGCACCCGCCGAGGAGGCGGCGCCCGAGCCCGTCGAGGTGGCGGACGCGACGCCGGTCGCGATGGCTGTGGTCGAGGAACCGGCGGAGCCACTGCAGACGGCGCTGCTGTCCGATCCGAGCGACTACAGCGTTGCAGAGGATTCCACGATCGAGGTGCAGCCGCTCGAGACGCTCGGTCATTTCGCCGACTGGCTCGGCATTCGCACCCAGCGGCTGCGCGACGTCAATGGCCTGAGGTTTGGCACGCCCGTCGCGGTGGGCAGGCGCATTCGGCTCGAATTCGCGGGCGTCGATGCCGGTGAATTCGAGCGCCGGCGCATCGAGTACCACCGCAACCAGCAGGACAGTTTCTTTCGTGAGCACGTCATCGTCGGCATCGTCGAACACAAAATCCGCCGCGGCGAATCCATCTGGGTCCTGTCATTGCGGAAGTACAAGGTCCCGGTATGGCTGTTCCGCCAGTACAACCCGGCACTCGACCTGCACAAGATACGCCCCGGCATGATCGTGAAGTTTCCCCAACTTCTCGCGAGCAATCGTTCGTGACGGCGCCATCCTGATGCAGGCGACGGGTCGGCGGCTGTTGCTGCGCCTGTCGCCGGTCGCGGCCGTCTGTGTCGTCATGGCGGCCTGGTTCAACGACGTGCAGGATGGCGGGCCCTGGGTGATCTATAACCTGCTGCCACTGGCGTTGCTGCTCGGCCTGTCGTGGCTCGCGTTGCGGCGCGGCGACGGTTACTGGAGCGGTCCGCGCGGCATGCGCGACTGGCGCATGCCCCTCGGCGTGCTCGGATTCGCGATTCCCGCGCTCGGCCTCGCGGGCTACCTGCATTACGCCTTCACGGTCGACCTGGACGGCATGTTCGGCGCCGGGCCGGGCGAGCTGTTTCGTTTCCTGCCGCTCTACAACCTCGTCGCCGGCGGCATCGGTTTTGCGATCGGCTGGATCGTCGGGCGCAACATCTTGTGAAGCGGGACGTTTTTCGGCTGCGGGAGTTTTGCTAGACTTCGGGCGTCGACCGATTCCGGCATCGCTGCATGAAATTTCTGCCAATGACAGTTCCGCAAACGGCATTGCTGCTGGTGTTCTGCTCACTGGGCAGCGCCGGACACGCAAACACCGGCGAGTTCCCCGTCGCCGATCTCGTCGTCGTGGAAAAAGCCAAACGCAAACTGCACCTGATCAGGGACGGCGAGGCGTTTCGCAGCTTCGACATCGCGCTCGGCATTCGGCCTGTCGGCGACAAACTGCACGAAGGCGATTTCCGTACGCCGGAGGGCCGCTACCGCCTCGACAGCCGAAATCCGCACAGCGACTATTTCTTGTCGATCCACATTTCCTACCCGAGTCCGCGCGATCGCCTCGAAGCACAGTCGAACGGCGTCGATCCGGGCGGTGCGATCATGATTCACGGCCAACCCAACGAGCCGAAGCAATCCGAAGCGTATTACCGGACCCAGGACTGGACCAACGGCTGTATCGCCGTTTCCAATTCGGACATGATCGATATCTGGCTGATGACCGGCGACAACACGCTGATCGAAATCCGCCCCTGACATAGAAGCAAGCCATCCATGAACCTGAAATCCGGTGTCGCAACCGTCGACGCTGAGGTCTGGCCCGAGGGCAGCCTCGAAGTCCTCTCGCAGGTCGAAGTGGACCAGCTCCGATCGAGCGGCGAAGGTGGCCTGTATCCGCTGCTGCGCCGCTGCATGCTGGCCGTGCTGAATTCCGGCAGCGACATCGATGATGCGCGCGAGATACTCGCGCGATACAGCAATTTCGATGTCGCGTTCCTGCAAAAAGACCGCGGCCTCAAGGTGTCGCTGACTGCCGCGCCCGCGCACGCATTCGTCGATGGCAAGATGATTCGCGGCATTCGGGAACTGCTGTTCGCGGTTCTGCGCGACATCGTGTTTACGAGAAACGAGATCCGCGACGATCCGCGCTTCGACGCCGGCACGACGCATGGCCCCACCAATGCCGTATTTCACATTGTCCGCAATGCGCGCCTTCTGACGCTGCCGGCCGACATCAATCTCGTGGTCTGCTGGGGCGGTCACGCGATCGACAGGGAGGAATACGATTACACCAAGCTCGTCGGCTACGAACTCGGTCTGCGCGGGCTCAACGTGTGCACGGGCTGCGGGCCCGGCGCGATGAAAGGGCCGATGAAGGGTGCAACGATCGGCCACGCGAAGCAGCGAATTCGGGATGGCCGCTATATCGGCATCACGGAGCCCGGGATCATCGCGGCGGAATCGCCGAACCCGATCGTCAATTCGCTGGTCATCATGCCCGACATGGAAAAACGCCTCGAGGCCTTCGTTCGCGTCGGCCACGGCATCATCGTTTTCCCCGGGGGCGTCGGCACTGCCGAGGAGGTGCTGTACCTGCTCGGCGTGCTGCTGCATCCCGAAAATCAAGACATGCCCATGCCCATGATCATGACTGGCCCCGCGTCTGCCGAACCCTATTTTCGCCAGATCGACGCGTTCGTCGCGGCGACGCTCGGCGACACGGCGCGCAGCCGTTACGAGTTAATCATCGACGATCCCGCAGCCGTTGCACATAAGATGAAGGATTCGCTGGAAGATGTTCGGGCGTATCGCCAGCGGCACGGCGATGCCTATTATTTCAACTGGCGGATCAGGATCGACGGCGAATTCCAGCAACCGTTCCGCGCGACGCACGAATCGATGGCGGCACTCGATATCAGCGAAAACCTGCCGACACACATACTGGCCGCAAACCTGCGACGGGTTTTTTCGGGGATCGTATCGGGCAACGTTCGCGAGGATACAGCGGCGGAGATCGACAGGCGCGGGCCGTTCGAGATTGACGGCACCGGCGAGATGATGCGACTCCTCGATAGCCTGCTCACCGCGTTCGTGCAGCAGCGTCGCATGAAAATCGCGAGCGCCGATTACATACCGTGCTACCGCATTAAGTAAAAGTCCGGGATAAGGTACTGAATTAGCTGTCAAAAATACCGTTCTGCATTGTGATGCAGTTCCTGTGAATTCGGCCTCTGAAAACCTATGCTGCGTTCTAAAGGACTGACCGAGGCAGCTCGATGCCTGACAGCAAGAACGCCAAGTGGGTCGGCGACTACACGGAAGATAGTTCGCTGACCAGCAACAACGAACCTCCCGTGCAACCGTCTCGTAGCGCCGCAAACGATGCGGACGGATGGCAACAGTATCGTCACTGGATTTCGAAAGCGCCCGCACCGCCCAGCCGCCGCGCCAGAGTAGACCGCTCCATCTATACCTGGAAGGGCTATCGCAACTGGACGGAAAATGTAAAACGCAACTGGCTCGACGATCCGAAAGATTCCGACTGACTCCGAGCTCGCTGACACGAATTCGCAACGCGCCTTTTTAAAGGCGCGTTTTCATTTGCAGAGCGGGCTTGTCCCGCGCCCGGCGACGCCCGGTGAATTGTGCATAACGTCACGCCGGCACCCGGTACTGTGTCGTGTTTTTCGTCTACGAAACGCAAGCCTGGCGAATTGCAAAGCAAGCTGTGATACGCCTCACGGAGGTCGCGGCCGAACAGCTTTATAGTTGCCGGCAGTGGTCTTCTTCTAAACGGATTTAGTACGACACGCCATGTCAAGAAAGCATACGGACATCGAAGCCCCGGCCGCCACATTGAAAAACGAGTTTGCCCGGCAGCGATGGGAGCTGTTCCATCGCGCCATCGCGCATGCAAAACGATCGAATGACGATGCACTCGCCGAAACGGACGGCCAGCCGCCCGAGACGGACCGCCCCGTGCTATCGGTCGTGCGCTAGCGGGCCGGCCGAAAGACATGGAAGTCTGGCTGCAGTATCTCGACGAACTCGATGACCTGGTCGGCATCATCGGACTTTGCGGCGAGCGGATCCGACGGGGATTGCTGCTGCTGCTCTCGTCGATCCTCTTTTGCTCCTTTTTGCTGGGCGGCGTAGTGCTCGCTCTCGAGCACCCGGCGCTCGCGCTCGGCGCCGTCACCATGCTCTCCGTCGTGCTCCTGTACCGTCGAGTTGCCCGCCCGGGCCTCGGATACGCCGACTGACGGCGGCGCGTCGCCGCCGAAAATTACGCGAGGGGCCTTGAAATAGGAGCCCGGGACCCTAAGCTCTCCTCAAATTCATGCATGACCCGCGGCGCGGGAATATTCGAGGAGAACCCGGTGTGACCGAATCCAGGGCAGCCGAGACCCACGGCTTCCAGACCGAGGTGCGTCAGCTCTTGCAGCTGATGATTCACTCGCTCTACAGCAACAAGGAAATTTTCCTGCGCGAGCTCATATCGAATGCCTCGGACGCCGCCGACAAGTTGCGCTTCGAGGCGCTTGCGCGGCCCGAATTGCTCGGCGAGGAAACGGAACTCGGTATACGCATAGAAATCGACAAGGAATCGAGGACCGTCGCGGTTACCGACAACGGCATCGGCATGTCGCGCGATGAGCTCGTCGAAAATCTCGGCACAATCGCGAAGTCGGGAACGGCGGAGTTTCTCAATGCGATGTCCGGCGAGGAGAAAAAGGACGCCAGCCTGATCGGCCAGTTCGGCGTCGGCTTTTACTCGTCATTCATCGTCGCGGACCGCGTGACCGTGGAGACGCGCCGCGCGGGTCTCGACGCGGCTGCGGGCGTGCGCTGGGAATCGGATGGCCAGGGCGAGTTCACGATCGAGCCGCTCGAGCGTGCCGCGCGCGGCACGCGGGTGACCTTGCATCTCAAGGAGGACGAGTCCGAGTTCGCGGACGAACTGCGGGTCGAAACGCTGGTGCGCAAGTATTCCGATCACATCGGTTTCCCCGTGACGCTCGAAGCCTCCGGCGAGGAGGAACCGAAAGTCCTGAACACGGCGACGGCGCTGTGGACGCGCTCGCGTTCCGAATTGACCGACGACGAATACAAGGAGTTCTACAAGCACCTGTCGCACGACTTCGCGGACCCGTTTTGCTGGAGCCACAACCGGGTCGAGGGCAAACGCGAATACACGAGCCTGCTGTACATCCCCGCGAACCCGCCGTTCGATCTCTGGAACCGCGAGGCGCCGCGTGGACTGAAGCTGTACGTGCAGCGCGTGTTCATCATGGACGACGCGGAGCAGTTCCTGCCGCTGTACCTGCGCTTCGTCAAAGGCATCGTCGATTCCGCCGATCTGCCGCTCAACGTGTCGCGCGAGCTGCTGCAGCAGCATCCCGAGCTAAAGGCGATCCGCGCTGCGCTGACGCGTCGCGTCCTCGACATGCTGAAGAAGCTCGCCGCCGACCGGCGCGAAGATTACGACAAGTTCTGGAAAGGCTTCGGCGCCGTCATCAAGGAGGGCCTCGTCGAAGATCCGGCCAACAAGGACAGGATCGCCGCGCTGCTGCGCTTTGCGACGACGCACGACGGCAGCGGCGCTCAGAGCCAGTCGCTGGCCGATTACGTAGCGCGCGCGGCCGAGGGCCAGGACGAGATCTACTACCTGTTGGCCGCGAATCATGCGACCGCGGCGTCGAGCCCGCACCTCGAAAAGCTGCGCGACAAGGGTATCGAGGTCTTGCTGCTGACGGACCCGATCGATCCATGGGTCGTCGACCATCTCGGCGAATACGAGGGCAAGAGGCTCGCCGATGTGGCGCGCGAAAACCTCGACCTTCCCGAGGGCGACGGCAAGATCAGCCAGGATGCGATCAACGACGAGCACAAGCCGCTGATCAAGAAGGTCAAGAAGACGCTGAAAGACAGGGTGGAGGCGGTCAACGTCAGCCGCAGACTCGTGGATTCGCCCGCCTGCGTGGTTTCAGCCGCCGACGAGCTTAGCCCGCAGCTGCGGCGCATGCTCGAGGCCGGCGGCCAGGCCGTTCCCAAAGCGAAGCCGATCCTCGAAATCAATATCGGGCATCCGTTGGTGCAGAGACTGTCCGACGAGGAGGACGACGGCCGATTCACGGAGCTTGCCGAGATCATTCTGGACCACGCCTTGCTGGCCGAAGGCACGCCGTTGGATAATCCCGCCGACTACGTGCGCCGTATGAATCAGCTGTTGCTCGAAATGAACGCCGCGCCTTCAGCGGCCTGAAGAACCCGGGAGACAACATGAGCGATACCAAACCCGATTCCGGGGAGCTGCGCGAGCGGCTCAGCGACGAACAATTTCAGGTCACGCAGAAAAAGGGGACCGAGCGCGCGTTCACCGGAAAATATGTCGATCACAAGGCCGACGGCACCTATCATTGCATCTGCTGCGCCGCGCCGTTGTTCGCCTCCGGGCACAAGTACGATTCGGGCTCGGGGTGGCCGAGCTTCTGGCTGCCGCTCGCGGGCGACGCGGTCAGGGTCGAGAAGGACACGAGTCACGGCATGGTCCGCGAGGAAGTCCTGTGCAGCCGCTGCGGCGCCCACCTCGGGCACGTGTTCGAGGACGGGCCGCAGCCGAGCGGGCTGCGCTACTGCATCAACTCGGCGTCACTCGATTTCGAGGACGACAAATCATGATTTCCGGCAGGCGTGCGTCCCGGGCAATCGCGATGCAGAGCTTGCTGCGGCTGTTGCTGACTGCCCTCGTGGCGGTTTCGATCGCGGCCTGCAGCCGTGACGCGGACCGCCCGGCCGACGCGCCCACGGAGAGCCCGGCTGCCGACGCGCCCGGCCTCGAGATCGAGACGTTGCGGAAGGGTTACGGTAAAGCGGCCGAGGCCGGAGACTTCGTTACGGTGCACTACACGGGCTGGCTGTACGACGAGGCGGCAGACGACAAGCGCGGTGCGAAGTTCGACAGCTCCGTCGACCGCAAGCAGAGATACCAGTTTCCGCTCGGAGCGGGACGCGTCATCAAGGGATGGGATGCGGGCGTCGAGGGCATGCTGGTCGGCGAGACCCGCGAACTCGTGATTCCGCCGCAACTGGCATACGGCGAGCGCGGTGCCGGAGGCGTCATTCCGCCCGGAGCGACGCTCGTGTTCGAAGTCACGCTGTTCGGCGCGGAGGCGCCGGGCGACTAGCCCCGGATATTGCACCAAGGCGGCAAACGGCTAATCGAATCCGCTTGAATGTGCTGCTGTTTCATCCGTGTTTGCGGGATTCAGGGCGGTCACGATTTGTACACCGCCGTTTGCCTATCGCGATCCTGGCTGGTTCCCGCGCGCCTGAGCTTGGCCTTCACTCGAGTCATAGCTATTGCTATGACTTTCGCTCCAGGCCCGCCCTCAGACACACGAGCCCCGCGCCAGAGTCGCGATCCTGGGTGCAATATCCGGGCTGGCCCGACCTATCGGGTCGGGTGAGCGGCGGTCCGCTAGGGCGAAGGGCCCGCCAGCAGCCGCAATTCGATGCGGCGATTGCGCGCCCGGCCGCCGATCGTGGCGTTGTTGGCGACGGGCTCGGTGGCGCCCTTGGCGACGATACGGAGCCGCCGGGCGGGTACTCCCGCCGACTGCAGGTAGGCCGCGACGGCCGCGGCGCGGCGCCGGCTCAGATCGCGGTTGAAGTCCGCTCCGCCGACCGCGTCAGTGTGTCCCGTTATCTGCAGTACGCCGCGTCTGCAGCTGCGCGCGAATTCGACGACACGGTCGAGGGCCGCATGCGAGGCGGACCGTAACACGCTCGACGCCTGCCGGAATTCGATCGTTGCGTCTTCGAGTTCCGTGAACATCCGGCGACACAGGTCATCCAGCGCGAGCGCGTCGTCGATGACGACGACGCTCGTGTCGAGCGTGAGCCCGGTGGGGAGGCGTTCCCGGAATTCGCGCAGGCTGGCCGTCCAGCCGCCGTGGGCGGACGCAACGCCCGTCACGTCGATCGAGGCGGCGGTCGCCGTCGCCCGGCCGGAGCGAAGCGCTTTCACGAGCGCCACGATGTCGTCGTGCATGGGCAGGTCGGAGCGACCCAGGACCGCGAGTTCGCCGTCCTCGACGGTCACGATGAGCGGCGCCGCGGGCGCGTCGGCAGGCCGCGGCCGGTCCGGCCCGTCGCCGGCGGGTGCCGCGATCAGCAGCCCGATAGCGGCCAGAGCGTAGCGGCCGGTCGTCGCGAAGCCTCGGGTCACGGCGCGCTCGAATGCTATTGAATGCGATGACCGCGTGGCTGGTACTGGAGTTCCCTGGCCTGGCCAATCCAGTCCTCGCGGTAGAAGCGCGAACGAAAACCCTTGAGCCGGCTTGCGACCCGATCGATGTCGTATTCGCTCATCTCGGCGATCTGCGACAGCGTGAATATGCCGAGCTCGTTGAGCGTTTTCTCGATCGACGGCCCGATGCCGCTGATCAGCTGCAGATCGTCACAGGCGCCGTCGAACGCCGCGTCGTGCCGATACGCCTCTCCCGCGCACTCATCATCGGCCCGGGCCTCACCCGTGTCGTTGCTGGTCTCGCCGCCGCTAGCATCCTCGCTCACCGGGTGCTTCGGCGTGGCGACCGGAGGGCCGGACGTTGTGCCGGTCGCCGACTCGAGCGCGAGAATGCGCGCCTCGGCTTCGGCCAGCGCGGCCTCGAGCCTCTCGGCCTCGGCATTGCGCCGTCGAAACCGATCGATCAGCGGCGGCAGTCGCTGCTGCCAGCTATTGAGTTCGCGGCTGAGTTTGAAGATCTTGTTGTCCTTGTCGATCAACGCCGTATTCAGCGTGTCGTCGTTTGCGGACAGATAGGTCAGGCGCGATTCCAGATGATCGCGGATTTCGGAAACTTCGCTCAAGAGCTCGTCGCGTTGCCTGAGTGCGTCGTCGAGCGACGCCGACAACTCCGCGTTGCGATCGGCCGCGCTCTTGCCGGCGGCTTTCATCTCGTTGATGTCGTGCATCAGGCGCTCGTTCTGCTCGAGCAGCCGGTCCTGCTCCTGGCGCTGTGCATCGAAACGCTCGTGCCAGCCGGCGTTGAGCGCGATTTTTTCCAGCAGGCCGCGCCGGCCGCGCAACATCCAGCCGGCGACGCCACCTATGATGGCGGTCAGCGCCAGTATGCCGACATACAATGCAGTCGATTGCGGCATGCCCGGTTTGATCCCGACGCGACTCAGGACGCGAGCCGCAGCCTGTCCATATCGCCGACGACTTCGCGAAATTGCTGCACGGCCCAGTCGATTTCAGCCTTGCCAATCACGAGCGGCGGCGCGAGCCGCACGACCGTCTCGTGCGTTTCCTTGCTGAGCAGGCCGCGCGCGATCAGCGCTTCGCAGACGGCGCGCGCCGTGCCGTAGGCCGGATCGATGTCCACGCCGATGAACAGCCCGCGACCGCGCACTTCCCGGATCAGCGGACTCTCGATCCCGGTGAGCCCCGCGAGCAGGCGCGCGCCCATCGCCGCGCTGTTTTCGGCGAGGCCTTCGTCTGTGAGGATATTCAGGGCTTCCAGGCCGACCGCGGCGGCCAGCGGGTTGCCGCCGAAGGTGCTGCCGTGATCGCCGGGTTTGAAGACGTTCATGACGTCGCGCCGCGCGAGAAACATCGAGACGGGGAGAATGCCGCCGCCCAGCGCCTTGCCGAGTATCAACCCGTCCGGTTCGACCTGTTCGTGCTCGCAGGCGAGAAAGCGGCCCGTGCGACCGAGCCCCGTCTGGATCTCGTCGGCGATGAACAGCACCTCGCGTCTGCGGCAGAGCTCGCTCGCGGCTTTCAGGAAGCCGTCCGGCGGCATCACGATGCCGCCTTCGCCCTGGATCGGTTCGATGAGAAATGCCGCGGTGTTCTCGCCGATGGCCGCGTCGAGCGCGTCGATATCGCCGTAGTCGACGAGCCTGAAGCCGCCCGGAAACGGGCCGAAGCCCTCGCGATACTGCGGCTCGTCGGACATGGCGACGATGGTGATCGTGCGGCCGTGAAAGTTGCCCGTGCAGGCGATGATCTCGGCGCGATCCTGCGCGACGCCCTTGACCGTGTACGCCCATTTTCTTGCGGCCTTGATCGCGGTTTCCACGGCCTCGGCGCCGGTGTTCATTGGCAACGCCATGTCCTGCCCCGTGAGTTCGCAGGCGCGTTCGAGAAACGGCCCCAGCTTGTCCGTGTGAAACGCGCGCGACACGATGTTGAGCGTCGCGACCTGTTGCCTGACGAGTGCAACGAGCCGCGGGTGGGCATGGCCGTGGCTGACCGCGGAGTAGGCGCTCATCATGTCGAGATATTTCCTGCCCGTCTCGTCCCAGACGAAAACGCCGTCGCCGCGCGTCAGGACGACGGGCAACGGATGGTAGTTGTGCGCGCAATAGCGCGACTCGAGTTCTATCCTGGCACTCATGAGGACACCTGTCGAACCGCGGCGCCTGCTTGCCGCAAGCCGCGAAAGCTCTATAACATCAGAATCCTACAGTAATTGTCGGCATGCCGGCCAGCACCCGGAGGGATGATGTCAAAGCCATCGATCGGCGAAGCGCTGTTTCTCGAGGGCCCGGCGGGCAGGCTCGAGGCGATGCTCGAGCAGCCGGCCGACGACCGGCGCGACGGAGCGGCCGTCGTGCTGCACCCGCACCCGCAGCATGGCGGCACGATGCACAACAAAGTCGCGCACACGCTGGCGCGCAGTTTCGTGCGCGAGGGCTTCGCGACGCTGCGGTTCAACTTTCGCGGCACCGGGGCGAGCGAGGGTGAATACGACGAGGGCGAGGGCGAACTGGACGACGCGCTCGCGGCGGTCGCGTACATGCAAGAGCGCTTCGGCGGCCGGCCGTCCTGGCTCGCGGGATTCTCGTTCGGTGCCGCGATCGCGATACGCGCGGCGGCAATCGCGGGCGTAGACGGGCTTGTCAGCGTCGCGCCCGCCGTGCGTCGTTTTGCGGCCGGCCTCGAAGCCGAGCCGCGTTGCCCGTGGCTCATCGTGCAGGGCGACAGGGACGAACTCGTCGACATCGACACGACCATCGACTGGGTCAACGGCCTCGGCCCGGGCCCGGAACTCCGCGTTCTCGCCGGCGCCGAACATTTTTTTCATGGCCGCCTCCCGGACCTTCGGGACGCCGTTTCCGAATTCCTCGCGACGCACCGCCGCTCGCAATGAACAAAAAAAAGCCGGGGCGTTGCCCCGGCTTTTCGGTCTGCATCCTGTCGCGGATCAGACCATGTCTTTGAGACCCTTGAGAATCGTCGCCTTGACGACCTTGCTCGCGGGCTTCGCCTTGAACATCATCTCTTCGCCCGT
>JBFISV010000014.1:0-20240 GCA_041608415.1 Woeseiaceae bacterium | reverse complement strand
GGCCCGCCGCGTTCGACCGCGGCCGCGAACGCGGCCTCGCACCACGGGTACCAGTCGACCGGGTTGTCGGCATGCTGCCTCAGGTAAGGGCTCGTTTCCTTGGCCAGTCGATTCGGCATCGTTCGGCGCCTTGCTGCTCACGGGTTCGCCACTATAGCGCACCGCGCACATCGGCCGCCTGTCGGTCCCGGTGTGCGCGGTGGTAGACTGCGGCGTCCGTTCATGCGCCAGAGCGAACATGCTGACCTATCCCGACATCGATCCCGTCATTTTTGCCATCGGCCCGCTCGCCATACGCTGGTACGGACTGATGTACGTCATCGGCTTCCTCGCGGCCTGGTGGCTCGCGCGCCGGCGCTGCAAGGCGGCATTCTCGCCCGTCACCGTCCAACAGGTGGACGATCTCATCTTCAATGCGATGCTCGGCGTCATCATCGGCGGGCGCGTCGGCTATTGTCTCGTGTACGGCTGGGACCTGCTGCTTGCCGATCCGCTGTACCTGTTCAAGATCACGCAGGGCGGCATGTCGTTTCACGGCGGCCTCGTCGGCGTGCTGGTCGCGATGTGGTGGTTCGGGCGCAGTCGCGGCAAAACGCTGTGGCAGATGACCGATTTCGTCGCGCCGCTCGTACCGCTCGGTCTCGGCTTCGGCCGTATCGGCAATTTCATCAACGGCGAGCTGTGGGGCAAACCGACCACCGTGCCCTGGGGATTCAAGGTCGGCGACCAGGTGCTGCACGCGTCGCAGCTCTACGAGGCGGCGCTCGAGGGCTTCCTGCTGTTCGCGATCCTGTGGATCTACTCGTCGAAGCCGCGGCCTTACATGGCGGTCTCGGGTCTGTTCTTGCTGCTGTACGGCGTGTTCCGCTTCGCGATCGAGTTCGTGCGGGTTCCCGACGCCGATCCGGGCTACCTAGCGTGGAACTGGTTGACGATGGGGCAGGTGCTCAGCGCACCGATGATCGTGGCCGGCGGCATCCTGCTCGTCATGGCATACGGGAGAAAATCGGAGGCGACGGCCTGACATGCAGCAATACCTGGACCTGATGCGGCGCGTGCGCGACGAGGGAATCCGGAAACAGGACCGCACGGGGACCGGCGCGCTGAGTGTCTTCGGCCACCAGATGCGCTTCGACCTGGCGGCCGGTTTTCCGCTCGTGACCACGAAAAAGCTGCACCTGCGTTCGATCATCCACGAGCTCCTGTGGTTCCTCTCGGGGGACAGCAACGTCGGCTACCTGCGCGATAACGGCGTCAGGATCTGGGACGAATGGGCCGACGAAGACGGCGAACTCGGGCCGGTCTACGGCGTGCAGTGGCGCAGCTGGCCCGCTGCCGACGGCCGCACGATCGACCAGATCAGCCAGGTCATTACGCAGATCCGCGAGAACCCCGACTCGCGCCGGATCATCGTGAGCGCCTGGAACGTCGCCGAGATCGAGGCCATGGCGCTGCCGCCGTGCCACCTGCTGTTCCAGTTCTACGTTGCCGACGGCCGCCTGTCCTGCCTGCTCTACCAGCGCAGCTGCGATATCTTTCTCGGCGTGCCGTTCAACATCGCGTCGTATTCCCTGCTGACTCACATGATCGCCGAACAAACCGGCCTCGACGTCGGCGAATTCGTCTGGACCGGCGGGGACTGCCACCTGTACCTCAATCACCTGGAGCAGGCCGACGAACAGCTCCGCCGCGAGCCGCATCCGTTGCCGCGGCTCGCGATCCGGCGGCGGCCTGACAGCGTGTTCGACTATCGCTTCGAGGACTTCGAGATTCTCGATTACGAGGCGCATCCGCACATCGCCGCCAAAGTCGCGGTCTAGACCGGCAGTTGCACCGGCCTGCCATGCGAATCAGCCTCATCGTCGCGACGTCGGCGAACCACGTCATCGGCGTGCGCGGCGAGTTGCCCTGGCGGCTGCCCGGGGATTTCAGCTATTTCAAACGCACGACGCTCGGCAAGCCGATACTCATGGGCCGGCGTACCTGGGACTCGATCGGCCGGCCGCTGCCGGGCAGGCAGAATATCGTGATCACGCGCAAACCCGGCTTCGAGGCGCCGGGCGCTCGTGTCGCCGCGTCGCCCGAGGCGGCGCTCGAGCTGGCCGGCGATGCCGCCGAGGTCATGGTCATCGGCGGCGGCCAGATATACACAGCGTTCATGGACCGCGCCGAGCGCATCTACCTGACGCGCGTGCACGCGCACGTCGACGGTGACACGTTTTTCCCCGACCCCGACGCGTCGCGATTCGCGCTCGTCTCGAGCGAGGCGCACCCGGCCGACGAGCGCCACGCGCACGCCTACGAATTCAGAGTGTACGATCGACTTTGACGTCGTCGAGCGGCGGGAGCTGCTCCGTGACCGCGCGCATCGCGGCCTCGACGTCCACATCATCGAGGCTTTCGGCATCGGCCGTGAACTCCTGCAAAAGCTGCCGCTGCGTCTCGCCGCGCTGTTGCGCGACCGCGTACGGTATGTCGGCGTGGAACATCACCATCGAATAGCGCGGAATGAAGAAATCGGGCAGCCGCCGCTCGAGTTCGAACGCGAGTGCCTTGCGCAGCGCGAATTTCGGGTCGCGCACGGTGTCGCGCATCTCGATGTAGTTCTCGAGCGCCATGTCCGCGATCGCATTGGCGTTGGCGAGCTGCAGCTCCTCGAAGCGGCGAAAAATGTGCGGCCAGTCGCCGCCCTCGGTGCGCATCAGGTAGTCGAGGACGACGCAGTCCTCGAAGGCGAGGTTCATGCCCTGGCCGTGAAACGGCACGACCGCGTGGGCGGCATCGCCGATCAAGAGGACGTTGCCGCGGTCGTGCCAGTGGCGGCAGCGTATCGTGCCGAGCAGCCCGAGCGGCCTGTGCAGGACGTCGTCGACGAGGTTGTCGATGAGGCCCGCGACGTCGGCAAAGTGCTCGTCGAAGAACGACTCGACGTCCGCCGGTGTCGCGAGGCTCGAAAATCCCGGGTCGCCCTCGTTCCTGAGGAACAGCGTCAGCGTGAAATCGCCGCCGGGATTCGGCAGCGCAATCAGCATGAAGCCGCCGCGCGGCCAGATGTGCAGCGCCTCGGGGTCGAGCCGGTGTGCGCCGTCCGCCCCCGGCGAAATCGCGAGCTCCTTGTAGCCGTGCCGCAGCAGGGATTCGATGCCGCCGAAGGTATCGGAACCGTCGAACGAACGGCGGATGATCGAGCCCGCGCCGTCCGCCGCGAACAGCGGTCGCGCTTCGACCTCGTAGAGGCTGTCGTCGGAGAGGTCGCGCACGTGCACGGTGCAGTCCGGCGCGTCGTAGCCGATCGCCTGCTGCCGGAAGTGCAGGCGCACGTTCGGGATCGCGTCGGCGACGCCGAGCAACACCTCGTTGAGATCCGTTCGCGTCACCGAATAAATCACCTCGTCGGCCGACTGGCCGTACGGCAGCAGCTCGGCGCTGCCGTCCGCCTGGTGCACCATGCGGCCGCGCATCGGCATGAGCAGCGGCCGGACGCGGTCGTAAATGCCGGCCCGTGTCAGTGCCTTGATGCCGCGCGCCGCGAGCGCGAGATTGATCGAGCGCCCGGCTTCGGCGTCGGCGATGCGCGGGTCGTCGTTGCGCTCGAAGACGTCGACGTTGAAGCCCTGCCGCGCGAGCATGATCGCGAGCAGGGTGCCGCACTGGCCGGCGCCGATGATATTGACGGCTTCCTGCGGCAACTTAGGCCTCGGACAGCGCGCGCGTCAGGCGCTCGGCGAATTCGAACGCGTCGGAGAAGCTGTTGTAGAGCGGCGCCGGCGCCACGCGGATCACGTCGGGTTCGCGCCAGTCTCCGGTCACGTTCAGGGCGGTGAGGCGATCGAACAGCGCCCTGGCATCGATGGAGGCGTCTTTCACGATCAGCGAGAGCTGGCAGCCGCGCTCGGCCGCGGGCGTGATCGTGCCGATGCGCTCGCCACAGCGCGTCTCGATGAGCCAGGCCAGGTAGCCCGTCAGCGACCGCGACTTTTCGACGAGCCGGCCGAGGCCCGCATCGAGAAACAGTTCCAGCGAGGCGATGACCGGCGCGAGCGCCAGTATCGGCGGATTGCTCAACTGCCAGAGTTCGGCGCCCGCGGCCGGCGTGAACGACGGTCGCATCTCGAAGCGCGTTTTCTCGTCGTGGCCCCACCAGCCGTGCAGCTGGTCCAGGTTGTCGGGCGAGCAGTGCGATTCGTGCACGAAGGCGCCCGCGATCGCGCCGGGACCCGCGTTGAGGTACTTGTAGGTGCACCAGGCCGCGAAGTCGGGCGCCCAGCGATGCAGGTCGAGTTCGACGTTGCCGATCGCATGCGCGAGGTCGAGTCCGACGGCGCAACCGGCGTCACGGCCGAGACGGCAGATTTGTGCCATGTCCAGCACCTGGCCCGTGTAGTACTGCACGCCCGGCAACAACAGCAATGCGATGGAGTCGCCCTCGCGTTCGAGGATCCCGGCAAGATCGTCGACGTCGAGGTAGCCGTCGTCATCGGCCGGCCGCCACTCGACGATGCCGGCGTCGGCATCGAAACCGTGCAGTCGCAGCTGCGACGCAACCGCGTAACGATCGGACGGGAACGCCTTCGATTCGATGAGAATCCTGTGACGCGCGGCCGTCGGCCTGTAGAAGCTCGCCATGATCAAATGCAGGTTGACGGTCAGCGTATTCATCGCCACGACTTCGGCCTGTTTCGCGCCCGCGAGCGTCGCGAATCCCTCGACGGCCTGGCGGTGATAGCTGATCCAGGGACGCTCGGAGCGGAAATGCCCGTCGACGGCGAGGCGCGCCCAATTGTCGAGTTCGTCGCGGACGTAGCGCGCCGCGCGCTCGGGCTGCAGGCCCAGCGAGTTGCCGCACAGGTACACGGGCGCATGGCCGTTCCTGTCCGCGGGGAAATTGAACTTCGCACGAAACCGCGCGAGCGGGTCGCGACGGTCGCAGTCCTCGGCGTAGCGCCGGCTGTCTTCGTAGCTCATGGCCTACTCCGGTTTCGGCTTGACGGTGCCGCAGCGATCGCAGCGGCGGTGCTCGTCCGACGCGTAGAAGCGCTCGAATATCGGCGGTAGCTGGCCGACGATGTCGTCGATGTAGAGATATTCTTCGTACAGCTTGTTGTCGCACTCGTCGCAGTACCAGGCGAAGCCGTCGAGTTCGTGCGCGAGCCGCTTGCGCTCGATGACGAGGCCGATCGTATCGGCGAAGCGCTGCGGGGAATGCGGCACGCACGGCGGCAGCAGCAGCACGTCGCCCTCGGCAATGCGAACGTCCCTGCGCGCGCCGTCGTCGATTGTCCGCAACAGCATGTCGCCTTCTATCTGGTAGAAAAACTCGGGCCCCTCGTCGATATGGTAGTCGTCGCGAGCGTTGGGTCCGCCGACGACCATGACGATGAAATCGTCGTCTTCGAAGACCTGTTGGTTGCAGACCGGCGGGCGCAGCGCATCGCGATGCTCGTCGATCCATTGCATGAGATTGAACGCGGTGAGTGACTGCATGCTCATGTCCTTTCCTGTCCCGCCACCTGCAGGATACGCGGTATCCGCTTGTCGACGCGCATGGCAGTGAGTTGCCGACCCCACACGCAGCCCGTGTCGAGGCTCACGACGCGCGGCAGCACCATGAGCCCCAGCGCCGACCAGTGGCCGAAGATGACGCGCGTGTCGCCCCGGGCCGCGCCGGCGAACGCATACCACGGCCGCAAGTCCTTGCGCGCGCGCCACGGCGAGCCCGTATGCGCGAAATTCAGGCGCATCTTCGTGGTCAGCATGCGCATGCGGGTCAACGTGTTGATGATGAAGCGCAGGCGCGCATAGCCCGTCAGTCCTTCGGACCATTGGCGCGGCGTATTGCCGTACATCTTCGACAACAGCTTGCGGTGGCCCGAGCCGCGCAGCGCGGTCTCGACCTCGCGGGCGAGCTTCAGCGTCTTGCCGGTCGACCACTTCGGGTGCACGCCGGCGTGCACGAGCAGCGTGTCGTGCTTCTTCCAGTAATGCGCGAACGGACGTCGCCGGAGCCATTCGACCAGCTCCGCGAGGTCGGGCGCATCGAGCACCTTTCTGAGGCTCGCAAACCGGGCGCTGTAATCGACGGCGCCCGTCGCGAGCGCGAGCAGGTGCAGGTCGTGGTTACCGAGCACCGTGATCACGGCGTCATCGAGCTTGCGCACGAACCGCAGCGTCTTCAGGGATTTCGGGCCGCGGTTGACGAGGTCGCCCGTGAGCCAGAGCGTGTCGCGATCGGGTTCGAAGCGAATTTCGTCGAGCAGGTGGCGGAGCGAGTCGTAACAACCCTGTATGTCGCCGATCGCGTAGGTGGCCACGGCAGACTACGTCAGTGCAGCAGTCCGGGGACGGCGAGCGTGAACGGCGCGATCGGCGCATCGAAACTGACGCCGTTATCCGCTTCCATGCGATACAGGCCCTGCATCGCGCCGACCGGCGTTTCGAGCACGGCGCCGCTCGAGTAACGAAACTCCTCGCCCGGCGCGAGGTGCGGTTGCTCGCCGACGACCCCGTCGCCCGATACTTCCTGGATCTTGCCGTTCGCGTCGGTGATCACCCAGTGGCGGCTCAGCAGCCGGGCCGCCACGTTGCCGTT
Source organism: Woeseiaceae bacterium (assembly GCA_041608415.1). Classification (GTDB taxonomy): domain Bacteria; phylum Pseudomonadota; class Gammaproteobacteria; order Steroidobacterales; family Woeseiaceae; genus UBA1847. The sequence goes on along the minus strand of JBFISV010000014.1, from coordinate 13,651 downwards.
GTTCGAAATCGTTATCGTGTACGCGAACACGTAGCGGTCCGCGTCCGGCTCCGATTGTGCGCCGACGTAATCGGTCTCAACGGCGATATCGATACTGAAGGTCTTGTCGTCCATAAACGAATTCTGGCTGCGGCCGCTGCGGCGCTCGTGTTTCGTATTCTAACGGGTTCGCGCCGAGTTGTCGGTGCTCTCGGCGAGGCGATTTGCGAGGGCCACCCAGTCGGCGATCGCGATATTCTCGGGGCGCAGGCCCGGGTCGATTCGTAACGCAGCGAGATCGTCCTCGCGCACGACTCGTTTCAGCGCGTTTCGCAGGGTTTTGCGGCGCTGGCTGAACGCCGTCGCGACGATTCGCGACAGCAGGCCCGCATCCGCGATGCGATACGTGTCGGCCGGGCAGAGCCGCACGACGGCCGAGATCACCCGCGGCGGCGGCTCGAATGCGCTTCGATCGACGTCGAACAGGGCCGCGACCTCGAGATGGCAGCCGAGCATGATACTCAGGCGGCCGAACGCCTTGCTGCCCGGCCCGGCGACGATTCGATCGACGACCTCTTTTTGCAGCATGAAGTGCATGTCGCGGATCCGGTCGCGGAATTCGAGCAGTCTGAAAAGCAGCGGCGTCGAGATGTTGTAGGGCAGGTTGCCGACGATCCGCAGCGACGCGCCCAGCGATGCGAAATCGAATGCGAGCGCGTCGGCCTGGTGAATCGTGACGCGCTCGTCGGCCGCGAAGCGCGTCTCGAGGCGTGCCGCGAGATCGCGGTCGAGTTCGATGCCGTGATAGCGGCCGCAGCGTGCGACGATCGGCGCCGTGATCGCGCCGTGCCCGGGGCCGATCTCGACGATGACGTCCTCGCTGGCCGGCGCGACCGCCGCGACAATGTCATCGATGACGTCGGCGTCGGTCAGGAAGTGCTGTCCGAAACGTTTTTTCGCCCGGGTCATGCGCGGCGCGCGAGTTGTGCGGCCAGTTCGATCGCGGCAACGAGGCTACCGGGGTCGGCTGCGCCGCTGCCCGCGAGGTCGAATGCCGTGCCGTGATCGACCGACGTGCGAATGATCGGCAGCCCGAGCGTCACGTTGACGCCGTGCCCGAAGCCGGCGAACTTGAGCACGGGCAGGCCCTGGTCGTGATACATCGCGAGCACGGCGTCGCGCGCGCCGGCGGCCGGCGTGAACGCCGTGTCGGCCGGCACGGGCCCGCGGACGTGCATGCCGCGCGCCGCCATCGACTGGACGACCGGCGCTATGACGTCGGCGTCCTCGTGGCCGAGGTGGCCGCCCTCACCGGCGTGCGGATTGAGGCCGCAAACGATGATCTCGGGCGTCTCGATCGCAAACCGCCGCGCGAGGTCGTCGTGCAGCACCTGCAGCACGGCGCGCAGGCGCGCCGGCGTCAGGGCATCGGGCACGTCACGCAACGGCATGTGCGTCGTGGCGAGCGCCACACGCATGTCGCCCGCCACGAGCAGCATGACGGGCAGGGCGCTGCCGGTCAGCTCGGCCAGGAATTCGGTATGGCCCGTGAACGCGATACCCGCATCGATGATGACGCGCTTCGCGAGCGGCGCCGTGACGAGCGCCGCGAACGTGCCGTCCAGGCAACCGGCAACCGCGAGTTCGAGGCCTTCGAGCAGCACGGCGGCATTGTCGGGCTCCGGCGAGCCGCACACCGCGCGGCGCCGAAACGGCAGGTCGAGCACGCGCAACTCGCCCGCGACCCGCGCGCGCCGTGCAATCGTGGCCCGCTCGACGGCGGTTACGGTGACGGCGGAGCCGAGCAATGCGGCGCGCTCGCGCAAGACGTCGGCATCCCCGAGCACGACGAAATCCGGCGCGGCGGCGCGCTCGGCGATGGCGATGCACAGGTCGGGCCCGATTCCCGCCGGCTCGCCCGCCGTAACGACAAGCGGGCGGCTGGTCACATCCTTACGTCGACGTAGGCCTCGTCGCGCAAGCGGCGCATCCAGAGCTGCGTTTCCTCGCCGCGCTTTCCGGCGCGAATACGCACGACGCAATTCTGTTCCTTGAGATCTTCGGTGTTGTCGTAGACGCGCCTGTCGAGCAACTCGACGATGTGCCAGCCGAACGGACTGCGAAACGGCTCACTCATCTCGCCGACTTCGAGGTCGTTGACCACCGCTTCGAACTCCGGCACGAACGACCCCGGACCCGTCCAGCCGAGTTCGCCGCCGTTGTTCGCGGAACCGGGATCGTCCGACATCAGTTTTGCGAGCGCGCCGAAATCCTCGCCGTTTCTGATGCGCTCCCAGGCCTCCGTGAGGCGCTGTTTCGCGGTCTCGTCGTCGATGATTTCGTTCGGCGATATCAGGATATGGCGGGCGTTGATCTGGTCGATCTGGCTGCGCTCCACGGCGCTGCGCATGTCGTTGACCTTGACGATGTGCACGCTCGTCGCGGTGCGATACGGATCGGAGACGTCGCCCGCCGACAGCGGCGCGAGAATGTCGGTGAATACCGTCGGCACCTCTTCGCCGCGCATCCAGCCGAGCGCACCGCCCTCGAGCGCCGTCGGGCCCTCCGAGTAACGCGCCGCCAGCTGCCGGAAGTCGGCGCCGTCGCGCGCGCGTGAGACGATGTCGCGGGCCGTCGCGAGCGTCGCGTCGATTTCCGAGGATGACGCCGTTTCGGGAAGGGCCAGCAGGATGTGCGACAGGTTGTATTCGGAATTGACCACGACGTTGTTCTCGAGATCGGCGATGCACTGCTGGATTTCGCGCGGCGAGACGTCGATACGCTGATCGACGTCGATGCGGCGCAGCTGCTCGAGTGTGACCTCTTCTCGCATCTGGCGGCGGAACGCCTGGTAGTCGACACCGTCGCGGGCCAGCATCGCGGGCAGGTCCGCGAGCGTGCCGCCCATGCGACCCGCGACGTCCCCGAGCACGGTGTTCAACATCTGGTCGGAGACCTGCAGCCCGATTCGCTCGGCGCGCTGCAGCTGGATTTCGGTCAGGATCACGCGCTCGAGTACCTGCTCGTTGAGGATGTCGTCGGGCGGCAGCGGAATGTTTTCAACCTGTGCGCGCTCGCGAATCGTCGCGAGTTGCTCGAAGAACTGGCTCTTGAGCACCACGCCTTCATTGACGATTGCCGCGACGCCGTCGAGGAACTCGCCGGTATCGGAAAGTTCTTTCGGCCACGCCGCGCCAGCGGCCGACAGCGCGACGGCCGCGCAAGCGAATTTTGCGACTAAATTATTGTTTTTTAACACGTTTTCTTACCGAAGATCGGCCGAGTAGCCAAGAATACCACGTTCGAGGAGCTTGTCGGCCGCCGTGCCGACGGCCGTCATTCCCCTCAATACCAGTTGCAGACCGATCGAGGAATCCCGAGTTCCGTCGCGCGTCGAAATGTGGCGCCGCGACACGAGCCGCAAGCCCCAGCAGCAGCTCTCGTATTCGAGGCCGAAAAACTGCTCGAGCACTTCGTCGTCGCGAAACGAGTAATTATAACGGCCGACGAAATTCCACTGCGTACCTATCGGCCAGGACCACGACAGGTCGCCCTGCTCGAGGGAGTCGCGGCGGAAGCGGTAGGCGAGATTCAGAATTCGTTTCGCCGACGGGCGGTACTGCAAGCGCGCTTCGGACTGCGTCGTGCCGCTGTCGCCCGTGCCCCACTGGTGGCCGAAATCGAAATTGAGGTTTTCGTACAGCAGAAAACGGACTTCCGCGATGAAGTCCGACGATTCGTTGTCGGCCGGGATGCCGCCGGGCAGCGTGACCTGCCGGTCGCTCAGGTAGCGAGTTTGCCCGATCGTTGCGGTCACGAGTTCCCTGCCGCTCGAGACGTCGAGAATTCTCGAGGTCAGGCCGATACTGACCTGGTCCGTGTCGCCGATGCGGTCGTGGCCGAGGAAGCGGTTCCTGCGAAACAGCTGCACGAGGTTCAGGTCCGGGCTGATCGTGTCGAAGACGGGCAGTGCCTGCTGGTCGCGAAACGGCACGTGTACGTACAGCAGCCGCGGCTCGATGGTCTGGATGCGGCGTGCACCGGATTCCGATTTGACGAAGCGCTCGAATATCAGTCCGCTGTCGACGCTCGTGATCGGCACGCTGCGGCTCAATGTCCTGGTGCCTCCCGCCGGAACGTCGTCGAGTTCGTAACGCGTATGGTCCCAGACGATCGCCGGGCTGACGAACCAGCCCGGCTGCCCGATCGGAAATTCGATGCTCGGCGCGACGTTCGCACGCCATCCCGTGACGCCGACCTCGCGGTCGAAGTTGACGAGTTCGCTGTCGAGGCCGAGTGCGAGGCCGAGGAACCTGTCCGGCCAGCGGCCGCTGAACGTGAGCTGCGGCAGCCGCTGATAGGGCTCGTCGCCCGGGCTGATCGCCTCGTCGAGCGTCTGGTGATCCTGCAGCTGGCCGAAGAACGACATCGTGTCGTTGCGCCAGTCGATGCGCACGCTGCGGTTCAGGTGCGTAATGCTCGACAGGCTGAGGCTGCCGCCGAGATCCTGGAAGTACTGCCGATCGGACACTTCCCGGAAATCCACGCGGCCGCGCCAGCGATTGCGAAACACGCTGCGGTGGCCGATCCGCAATAGCTGCCGGGAGTCGTTGGTGAGATTGTCGTCCGGCAGGTATTGCGCCGTGACCGAACCGTCGTGTGTTGCGGTGAGATACCTGAACTCGGTTTGCAGCTGGATGCCGCGATCGGTCAGCAGTCGCGGCGTGATCGTCGCGTCGTAATTGGGCGCGATATTCCAGTAGTAGGGGACGCGAATGTCGTTGCCGCTGCGCCCCGAACTGCCGATCTCCGGGATCAGAACGCCGGATTTCCTCGCGTCGCTGATCGGGAACGACAGGTACGGCGTGTACAGGATCGGAATGCCCTGGAAACGCAGCTTGATATTGCGCGCAACGCCGACACCTGTGCGCGTGTCGAGGTCGATGTCGCCCGCCTCGAGCAGCCAGTCGTTCGAGCCGGGCGGGCAGGTCGTGTAGGTGACGTCGTCGAGCTTGAGCTCGCCCTGCTGGTTGATGAGGATGTTTTCGGCGCCGCCGTGGGCATTGTTGCTGCCCAGCGAGAATTCGGCGCCGGTGAACTCGATCCGCCCCGAATCGTAGGAAAATTCCGCCGAGTCGCTCTGAATCTGGGTCCCCGAATCCTCGTAACGCACTGCGCCGTCGAGGAACAGCGTGCGGCGTTCGGCATAAAACGAGGCGCGCTCGGCGCCGGCGAGCTTGTCGCCACGCCGCAGCAGCACACCGCCGCTCATCGTGGCCACGGGAGCGGGTCCGAAGCTGGCCTCGAATTCGCCGACGGCGAGCTCAACCGGGCTGTCCCCTGCGGGTGCCGGCATCAGCACCTCCTCGTCGAGGCGCGTGTCGAGCGAATTGTCACACGCGGGCGGCGCCGCGTTGGACAATGACGAGATGACCAGCAGGCCGCCTGTCACGATCGATACATTCGACGACGAGATGTGGAGCAGTCTGTTGATGAACGCTAAACCCTGCAGGGCCCGAACGAGTCGGGGATATTATCAGTCATTGGTATTTGTTACCTTCGCATAGTTTCAGGGGTGCCTCAACGCGTTACGGAGACGCGGAATCAACGATCCAATCGCCCACACGGACCGCCGTCGACAGGAACTCGAGGCCTGGCTCGATAGCTTCGAATCGATCGCGGGTGGCCGGCTGGCTCCCGCATCGGCCGATGCGAGTTTCCGCCGTTATTTTCGCTACACGATCGGCGAGACGAGCCTCATCGCGATGGACGCGCCGCCGCCGCAGGAGGACTGCCGGCCGTTCGTGAGCGTCGCCTCGTACCTCGAGGCGATGCAAATCAACGCACCGCGGATACAGGAAGCGGACGTCGAGCGCGGATTTCTGCTCATGAGCGATCTCGGCGACGTGCAGTACCTCGATCGCCTGCAATCGGATCCGGAGTCTGCGGGCGCCCTGTACGACGACGCAATCGACACGCTCGCCAGAATGCAGGGGCGAGGCACGGCGTACCAGGCACGATTGCCGTCCTATGATGCCCGCTTGCTCGATTTCGAACTGTCGCTGTTTCATGACTGGCTGTGCGGCACGCACGCGGGTATCGAGTTCACGTCCCGCGAAGAAATGGCCTGGCGCGATACCTGCTCGCTGTTGATTCGCAACGCGCTCGACCAGCCGCGGGTTTTCGTGCATCGTGATTATCACTCGCGCAATCTCATGGTTGTCGCCGGGAACAACCCGGGCGTGCTGGATTTTCAGGATGCCGTCGAGGGACCGCTGACTTACGATCTCGTATCGTTGTTGCGAGACTGCTATATCACCTGGCCGGCCGACACGGTCCGCGCGCGGGCGCTGGCGTTTCATGCGCAGCATGCGGGACGCCGCGATGCGGCCATCGATGAGAGTCAGTTCATGCGCTGGTTCGATCTCATGGGAGTGCAGCGGCACCTCAAGGCGGCGGGCATATTCGCGCGGCTCATGTACCGCGACGCCAAGTCCGCTTACCTTGCCGACGTGCCGCGTACGCTTGCCTATGTCACCGCACTGGCGGGCAGCTACCCCGAACTGGATTTCGTTGCGGAACTGATTGCCGAACGGGTGCTGCCCGCTCTCGAGGACTGCAATTGAACGCGATGATCCTCGCGGCCGGGCGCGGTGAACGCATGAAGCCGCTGACCGATTCGACACCCAAGGCGCTGCTCGAAGTCGGCGGGACGAGCCTGCTCGAGCGTCACCTCGCCGCGCTCTGCGCCGCGGGCGTCGAGGTGGTGGTCATCAACCTCGGCTGGCTCGGCGAACGAATCTTGAACCGCATCGGTTCCGGTGCGAACTACGGTCTCAGCGTCGTCTACAGTCCCGAGGGCGACGACATACTGGAAACGGGCGGCGGCATCGAGCGTGCACTGCCGATGCTCGGCGACGCGCCGTTTCTCGTCGTCAACGGCGACGTCTTCACCGACATGCCGCTGCCGACCGCGCTCGCCGATGATTGCGAAGGTCATCTCGTACTGGTACCGAAGCCGGACTACAAGGAGTACGGCGACTTCGATCTCGTGGACGGCAAAATCGTAGTTGCCGATACGCCCGGCTATACCTTCAGCGGGATCGCCCTGTACCGGCCGGAATTTTTCTCGGCCTGCACGCCCGGCCGGTTTCCGCTGGCGCCGATGTTGCGCGACGGCGCCCGCCGCGGGTCCTTGAGCGGCGAGGTATACGCCGGCGCGTGGGAGGACGTCGGCACGCCCGCGCGGCTTGCGGCGCTCAACGAGCGGCTGCGCTGAGGACGGGCAGGCCTTCGCGTGCATCGATGCGTGCGGATTTCGTAAGCCCCAGGCATTCGATGAAATGTGGCAGCAGCTTTGCTTGCACGGCGTCGAGATCACGGTCCGCGCCGAGGCGCGCGAGGTCGGTCACGGCGAGATTCGTGAAGCCGCAGGGATTGATGCGCGAAAACGGCTCCAGATCCACGTCGACGTTGAGCGCCATGCCGTGAAAACTCGCGCCGCGACGAATGCGCAGCCCCACGCTGGCGAGCTTCGCGCCGTCGACGTAAACACCGGGCGCGTCGGGTCGGCTCGCGGCATTGACGCCGTATTCGCGCGCGAGTTCGACGACACTTTGCTCGAGAGCCGTCACGAGCGGCCGCACGCCGAGGTTCGCCCGCCGCAAGTCGATGAGCGGATACACCATGAGCTGTCCCGGACCGTGGTACGTGACCTGGCCGCCGCGGTCGATCTGCACGACGGGAATGTCACCGGGTGCGAGCACGTGCTCGCGGCTCGCATTGACGCCGAGCGTGAACACCGGGAGATGCTCGGTGAACCAGATTTCGTCGGTCGTGTGCGCATCGCGCGTATCGGTGAACTGCTGCATCGCACGCCAGACCGGTACGTAGTCCGTGTGGCCGAGAGTGCGGACGGTGACGTTCATCAGCGTCTCTCAAAGTGCCATGAGGACGTCGTCGTGACCGCTGATTTCATGGTACAGCTCGTCGAGCTGTTGCTGGCTGCGCGCCCTGACGGTCACCGTGATCGACACGAAGCGGCCGTTGCGGCTGGAGGCCGACTGGATGTCGACGTCGTCGAGAGGCCCGACGTGTTTCTCGACGAGGGCGCGCACCGTACGGTGGAAGGCAGTCGTGTCCCGCCCCATGATCTTAACGGGAAAATCGCAGGGGAACTCGAGCAGGGTCTTCGCGTTCACGGCAGCGTCATTCGAACCAGAGGCTGACCGAGTCGCGCGCCCGCTGCCACAGCGAGCCCTGCGGATTGTCCTCGAGCGCGCGCAGCGATTCCGACAGCAGCTTCTGCCCGTTGAGGCTGACGCTGATTTCGGCGAGCGGCTGGCCTTTCGCAACGGGCGCGGACAGGACGACGGGCATGTTGCGCACCATGTCGAGCGAATCGTAGGCGCCGCGCGGAATCGTGACGTACAGGTCGTCCTGGACTCCCAGCGGCGTGACCTCGTTGGCCGATTTCCATACGCGGGCAACCGTGACTTCCTCGCCCGCCTCGTACAGCAGGCGCGTCTCGAAAAAACGAAAGCCGTAGTTGAGGAGCGCCTGGCTGCCGTCGACCCGGGCCTTGTCGCTCGCCGTGCCCAGCACGACGGCAATGATGCGCATGCCGTCGCGCGCGGCGGAGGAGACGAGACACCAGCCGGCGTCGTCGGTGCGCCCGGTTTTCATGCCGTCGACGGACGGGTCGCGCCACAACAGCCGGTTACGGTTGTCCTGTTTGATCCCGTTCCAGGTGAATTCGCGCAGCGAATACCACTTGTAGTAGTCGGGATACGTATCGATGATTGCGCGCGCGAGCGTCGCGAGGTCACGCGCCGTCGAATAGTGGGCCTCGTCCGGCAGGCCGGTTGCATTCGTGAAGTGGCTCGAGCCCATGCCGAGCGCCGCGGCATTCTGGTTCATCAATTCGGCGAACACGCTTTCGGCGCCGGCAACGTGCTCGGCCAGCGCCACGCTCGCGTCATTGCCCGACTGCACGATCATGCCCAGCAACAGGTCTGAAATTTTGACCCGTGATCCGACCTCGACGAACATGCGCGAGCCGCCCGTACGCCAGGCTTTTTCGCTGATCGTCACCTCGTCTTCGAGCCGGATCTGGCCTTGCTGCAGCGACTGGAACACGACGTACGCCGTCATGAGCTTGGTCAGGCTCGCGGGCGCGAGCCGCTCGTCGGCCGCCAGCGTTGCGAGATCGGTGCCGGTGCGCGCGTCGATCATGAGGTAACTCTTGGCGCCGATGACCGGCGGCGCCGGCACGGGCCGGGGCTCGGCCGCGACCGCGGTCGCAAGAAGCAGACAAAAAATGGCGCAAGCCGGAAAGCGATTTCGTAGCAGCATCGGAACCCGTTCAGAAGAAAAGCAAGCCGCGTATTGTAGCCTCAAAACGGAGTCGGCGGTTCATCGCGGCCGCAATGCGCGGCTTGCGGCGCGACTCGGGCTTTTCTGCGCCGTGACGCGCATCGTCGCAAGCAGGGACGACCGGCCGTCAGCGCCCGTCGGCGGGTCCGCGCGTCGAGGCCGCGCGGCCGCGGTGCCCTCGGCTCAATCCGTGACCAGGTAGGGATCGGCGATGCCGACTCTCTCGAGTTCCTCGACGAGGAGGTCGTACTGGACGACGTTGACGATCGGCCCGATCCGCACGCGGTGGATGGCCGGGGATGAGCCGAAGTCGGTGTGCACGAACGCATTGCCGATGCCGCGGGCGAGGAGCAGGGCGTGCCGGCGTTCGGCATTTTCCCGGCTGCCGAAGGCACCCACCTGCACGAAAACCCGGTTTTCGGCCGGCGTGGCGGCAGGGGGCGGCAGCACGGGTTCAGCCGCAGTCGCCGCCGGGCGTTCGGCAGCCGTCAGCGGCGCCGCCGCGGGCTCGGCCGTTGCCGCCTGTCCGGGTTGCGGAATCGCCTGCACGGCAACGGCAGCCACGTCCCGCGCCGGCGGCGCAGCGCTCGCGGTCACGCTTGTCGGCCTGTCGCCGACCGGCTCGTCGAAGGAGATCGCGCTGACCTCGACGAGACTCGTGCCATTTTCGATCATGTCGAGCTTGAGTGCCGCGGCGTAGGACAGGTCGATGATCCGGTTGTGCACGAACGGCCCGCGATCATTGACGCGGACCACGATGCTCTTGTTGTTACTCAGGTTGCGAACGCGCACATACGTCGGCAGCGGTAAGGACTTGTGAGCGGCCGTCATCGCGTACATGTCGTAAGGTTCGCGGCTCGAGGTGAGGCGGCCGTGAAATTTTCGACCGTACCACGAGGCAACGCCGCGTTCCGTGTAGCCGCTGCTCGACTCCATGACGCGATAGCGCTTGCCGAAGACCTCGTAGTGCGGGTTGTTGCCGTAGCGGCTCTTCGGTTCGTCACGCGGGACCGCATCGCCGGGCAGGCTGGACATCGGTGTGCGCGGTGCGCTGTCACGGCTGCCCGTGCCGGCGCAGCCCGCCAGCAGCAGAAACAGGAGACTCAGTGCGGCTGCGTTACGACGGATCATCCCGGACTGCCAACGCGATTTCCTGGCCGAGCTGGTGCACGGCCAGCGCATACTTCACGCTGCGATTGTAGCGCGTGATCACGAAGAAATTGTGAAACCCGACCCAGTATTCGGCGCCGCGCTCGCCCTCGTAAGCGAGCAGCTGGCCCTTGCAGTCGCCCGCCAGGTCGGTGGCGAACAGCACGCCCTTGTCGCTCAGGGAACGCACCGTGTCCGCAGGCGTCAACGTGTTGACGGGTACGGGCGGCGGTCCGCGCCAGCGTCCGCCGAGGCTGGCCGGGGCGACGACGGGCTGTCCCGAGCGCCAGCCGTGGGCATTGAAATAGTTCGCGATGCTGCCGGCGACGTCGGCCCAGTCGTTCCAGATGTCGCGCTTGCCGTCGCCCGTCGAATCGACGGCGTAAGCGCGAAAGCTCGACGGCATGAACTGCGGGCGACCCATGGCGCCGGCGTACGATCCGGTCGCTTCGTCGGCCTGCATGTCTTCCTCTCGCACGAGCAGCAGGTAGGCAACCAGTTCCTTTTTGAAAAACGCGGCGCGCGGCGGGTAGTGGAAGGCGAGCGTCGCCAGGGCATCGAGCACCCGAAAGCCGCCCGTGATGCGGCCGTAATAGGTCTCCACGCCGATGATTCCGACGAGAATCTCTTCGGGAACGCCCGAGGCGTCGGCGATGGCGGCGAGCGTCTGCCGATTGTCGCGCCAGAACTCGGCACCGGCCGCGATGCGCTTGGGGTTGATGAAGATCCGGCGGTATTCGGCCCAGGTCAGCGTCTTTTCCGCCGGGCGACTGATCGCGTCGAGGATTGACTGCTTGCGCTCCGCTTTGCGCAAGGTTCGCACGAGGCTTGAACGATCGTAGTCGTGTTCGTCGACCATGAGGTCGATGAAGGCGCTTACGTCCGTCTGTTCGACGTCGATGGCGACGGCGGTCGCGGACAGGCACAAGAGGGCGGCGATAACGAGGGCTTTCATCAATGCGGCAGAAGTTTCCGGTGGGAGTGGATCGACATCAGAATACCGAATCCCGCCATGAGCGTCACCATCGACGTCCCGCCGAAACTGACGAGCGGTAGCGGCACGCCGACGACCGGTATGAGCCCCGAGACCATTGCCGTATTGACGAACACATACACGAAAAACGTCAGGCTGATCGAGCCGGCGAGCAAACGCGAATACGTATCGTGCGCCTGCGAGGCAATCCACAGGCCGCGGCCGACGACGAACATGTAAAGACTGAGCAGCGTCAAAACGCCGAGCAGTCCGAACTCTTCCGCCATGACGGCGAAGATGAAATCGGTGTCGCGCTCGGGCAGGAAATCGAGCTGTGCCTGCGAACCGTTGGTCCAGCCCTTGCCGAACAGCCCGCCGGAACCGATCGCAATTTTCGACTGGATGATGTTGTAGCCGGCGCCGAGCGGGTCGCTGTCCGGATCGAGGAGCGTGAGCACGCGTTGTTTCTGGTAATCCTGCATGAAATTCCAGAGAACGATTGCGCCCGGTATCGCGAGCAGTGCGAGCGCCGCCATGAGCCGCAGCGACAGGCCGGCCATGACGATCACGATGATGCCGGCCGCGCCAATCAATAGTGCCGTGCCGAGATCGGGCTGGCGGGCGATGAGAATCGTCGGCACGACGATCAGCACGAGGAGGATCACGACCTGTCCGGCCCGCGGCGGAATCGTGCGGTCGTGCAGGTACCAGGCCGCCATCATCGGCACGGCGAGTTTCATGATCTCCGAGGGCTGAAAGCGGATGCCGAGATCGAGCCAGCGGCGCGCGCCCTGGCCGACGTCTCCCGTGACGAGCACGAGGATCAGCAGGACGAGGCCCGCGATATACGCCCACGGCGTCCAGCGACGCAGAAAGTCGGGCGAAAGCTGTGCGGCGAACAGCATCGCGAGCAGCGCGACACCGAGGCGCACGAGCTGGCTCAGGGTCAGCCGCAGGCTTTCGCCGACCGCGCTGTACAGGACGATGAGGCCGAATGCGCAAATGACGAGCAGCGTGCTCAAGAGCGGCCCGTCGATATTCAGGCGCCGCAGGATGCGTGAGAAGCCCGACAGCGGGGCCGCCTTGCGCCCGAAGAGCTCCTGTGTCTCAGCGTGACGCACGAGCGACTCCGAGATATTCGTCCATGATGGCCCGCGCGATCGGCGCGGCGACGCGACTGCCGCTGCTGCCGTTCTCGACGATGACGGCGACCGCGATCTTCGGAACGTCGAGCGGCGCGAACGAGATGAACAGGGCATGGTCCCGCAGCAGCTCCGCGACCTGCTCTTCGTCGTATTCTTCCTCCTGCGCGACGGAAAATACCTGTGCGGTGCCGCTCTTGCCCGCCATCGCGTACGATGAGCCGGAACCGGCCTGCCGTGCCGTGCCGCGCTCGCCCTGCATGACATCGTGCATCGCCTCGAGCACGGAGTTCCAGTACAGGTCGTCGTCGATGTCGACGTCGCCGATGCGCTCGGGGCGCACGAGCGTGCGTTCGCCGCTCAGCGGATCCTCCCACCCGGCGACCATGTGCGCCTTGAAACGCGTGCCGCGCGACGCGAGCGTGGCGGCGGCGTTTGCGAGCTGCAGCGGCGTCGTGAGCATGTACCCCTGGCCGATCGACGCGATCACGGTTTCACCGTTGTACCAGCGTTGCTCGGAGGGATCGGAAAACGAGTTTTGTTTCCACTCCCGCGACGGATTGATGCCGGCTTTCTCGCCGCTGATGTCCACGCCGGTCAGCTGCCCGAGGCCGAACTGATCGAGATAGTAGGTCATGTTGTCGATACCGAGATCGACGCTCATCTCGTAGAAGTAGACGTCGCAGGATTGTTCGATCGCATCGTGCAGATCGACGCTGCCGTGTCCTTCGGGACGCCAGTCCCGGTAGCGGTGCGTCGAGTTCGGCAGCCGGAAGTAGCCGATGCACACCGTCTTGCGCGTAAGGTTCGTCGCGCCCGAGGCGAGCGAGCCGAGCGCGAGCATGGGCTTGATGGTCGAGCCCGGCGGGTAGGTGCCGCGCACGGCACGATTGAACAGCGGCTGCGCGGGATCGAACTGCAGCGCGGTGAACTGCGAACTCGTCATGCCGGCGGCGAACAGGTTCGGATCGAACGACGGTGAGCTGACGAGCGCCAGGATTTCGCCGCTCCACGGATCGATCGCGACAACGGC